>NZ_QOZX01000059.1:0-44716 GCF_008368895.1 Bacillus sp. BB081 | reverse complement strand
CAGATTTTTGTTTCCAACCAACGTTATAGCCTACGACAACCGTATCTATGCCCAATGCTTTCACTTTTTTAAACAACAGACCTACAGTGTGTGAAATGTAACCATTTATTTGTCGTTCTCGTTTATGCCAAAGTGCAGCCATTTGGTTCGTTACAATACGTTTTGAAATTCCATTGTCAATATTTTTCTGTTGGAGGTTACATATCATTTTGTTAAAATATTGGTTTATAGATTTTAATTTTTTTCCATCAATTAAGAATGTATCACCTGTATTCGTTGCGCAACTTACTAATCTGTCTACGCCTAAATCGCAACTCAAAGCGTTACTAGTGGTCGTGGATTGTTTCTTCATTTGAGAAACGTGCATTTCATATGTATAATGCACCTCAAAGAACCGACCTTTTTGCTTCGGTACAATCTCAATATAGGAGATTTTTTTATTTCTTAAGTTCTTAGGCATACGTATTTTAATGGAACCGAATTTTTTTCTGAATGCCACACTCATCGGAATGATCCAATACCTGTTCTCATCCACTTTTGGAACTTGATAGATTTCAATAATTCGTTTATCAGTAGAACGAGAATAATTTGGAAACTTAGGACGACCTGTGAATGCTTCAGGTTTTTTCTTCCACTGTTCCAATGCCTTAAAAAAGCTCTTCACTTCTGTAAATAAGGCTCTACGAATCGCTTGAACAGAGTTTGATTGCATGCCCCAGTAATTCAAATCGGCTTGCATAGCAGTGTCCACTTCTTTTACAGTAGCAATCTTATTATTATTCAGGTAACTTTGTTTAATGGTATACAATCCAACATTTCGCAATGCTTTTGAACTATGCGACATGCGCTGAAGTAAACGAAATTCTTTAGCTGTGAGGCACGCTCGTCCGATATTTTGTTTTTGAGTGAATCGTTGCATGGTTTCTCTTTTCTTTTGTTTACGTAATACTTTCACTGCTTTCTTTCTAGCCATTGTTTTCACCACCTTTCTTAGAAAGTTCATTACTTTTGATAAATCAATATTTGGAAATAAATGTGAACATGGTCTTCATCGTAATTCCTTTTGGTTCAAGTAGCCGAGTGATGATCATTATCCAATTTCGTTGTCTTACAATCTATTCCCTCCTTATCTAAGGACAGATTGTATCGTAAGACAAAAAAACAAACATTCGCCCTAAAAAATTGTTATGAACGAAACAAAAGAGTTCAGCCTTATTGACTGACGGCAATTCATCTCCACCTGAATTGTTGGGTTTCACCCGTAACACAAATCAGATGGATTCTTCTTGCCGAAAAGGATAAACTCATCATTATCACGCATAACCGCAAAGCCATTTCCCCTTGCTCCGCTACAAGTTAAACCGAAATATTTTTCTAAAAACTCTCTAGTAGCTGCTACATCTGAAACTGTTAAATTAAGATGTTTAATTTTCAAACCATCACCATATTTCTTAATTTTCTAACATTTTATCATATAAAGTGAAACTTGAATCAATGGGGGCCTTACTGCCCGTTAATGCAGGACAAATAAAAAACACGCCTTTCACAGCGTGTTTTATTGCTTCACATACACTTCAACAATTGGATTATCTTTATGATCCGCATGTAAGCGTATATTCTCTTCACTTGTACGATAAATGCTAGCTAATAACATAATCGTTAACACATTAGGAGTTTTTGCATCGCTCCCATATTTCCTTTCCAGCGCTTCCTTATATTCAAAATCCAAATCCCCCTGCACATATGTATACACTTCAAAACCATCTTCTAAATTGCAAACTACTGTATCAATAATATCTGCCCCAACTTGCTTCTTCATTTCCTCTCGCAAAGCTTCAATAAACTCTTCCCACGGTACTTCGTATATCTGAAACTGATCTGTAGATTTCATTGCCTTTTCCTCCTTATATATCCTCTTCCTATATTTCCCCTTTCCAATAACAATTATGATAGATAGGACATTCGTACAAGCCGCACTTGTCCCCATTACATATCGTATTACTGTAATGGGGAAGGAGGAAAGAACATGCATAGACAAAAATGTTACGATACGTGCCAACGTTATTTCGGTAAAGTCGTTCGAATTGAAGATCGTGATGGGCGCGTTCATTTAGGCAAAATAATTGATGTGACAAAAAACTCTGTATGGATTGAACCAGTGCAACAGCACTCATCTTTTGATACAGGATTTGGATACTATGACGCTTATGCAAACGGTGGCTGTGATCTTTGCGGCGGCCTTAGCAGATGTGATAGCTGCGGATTTGGTTGTGGTGGTGGATTCAGCGGCTGTGGATGTGGCGGTCGTGGTTGTGGTAGTTGCGGCTGGGGAGGCGGCGGTTGTGGCTGGGGTGTTGAACTCGGATTTGGTTTCATCTTCGGAATTACATTAGCTGCGTTATTTTTCATTTAACATAGTAAAGAGTTGACTATCTTTAGCCAACTCTCTTTCTTTATTTTTCACATATAAAAATACGATGACCTAAAATATGTTGGTACATAAGCCGTACATTTTCATGCTGTACCCATGCCTCATATAACTCATTCGGGATAAATTGTGATACATTCCATTCGGGCTCTTCTATATAGCCCGAGATCGTTTCTGCAATTGTACCACCACCAGCAATCGTAACCCGCTTAAAATTTGCTTTCTGAAATAATTGTACCCACTCATTCTCAGTTAATAGTTCTTTCATCCCGTATAGTCGGGCGATTTTTTCTTCCTCACTCTTCCCAAGGTGGGCATTAATAATCATTTCAATGACAACTAGCTTTCCATCCTTCTGTAATACACGATAGCACTCCGAAATAACCCTTTCTTTCTCTGTAAAAGCGAGTATCGATTCTCCGAGTACGAACTCAAATGACTCATGCAAACAAGGTAATTGCTCTACCTTTCCTTCAATTAATTGAATGTCTATTCCTTCAAACGACCATCTATCTTTCGCCTTTTGAATCATAATCTCATTCTGTTCAACCGCCGTTACTTTATAACCACACTCTTTTGTCATATACGCCGCTGTTTTCCCCGTACCGCAACCTATCTCAAGGACATTTGCTCCATATCTAAAAGGCAGTTGTGCTAACAATTGTTTTGTTAGCGTAAAGCCACCAGGATGAGCACTCCCTATTCCGTAATAAGCTAAGAAGTCGATGTATGTGTTTCGTTTCATGGGATTCTCCTTTAAATTTTCTATAATACATATATTCATCCATTAATAAATCGTGCAAAAAAAAGAGCATTTCCAAGTGCTATACAGCAGCTTGAAAATGCTCTTCTCTTTTTTATTTCTCTTCTACATACGCCCATTTAAAGCTATATTCCGGACTAATATTATGTTTCACAATTCCCTTTACATTTGGTTTCATAACATATGATCTACCACTTTGATATAAAGGTACAAGTGCTACATCATCTTCAAGTAACACTTTCTCAGCCTTTCCTAACTCTGTCCAACGTTTTTTCGCATCAGCCATCCATTCCGTCTTACTTTTAGTAATAATGTCATCATATTTTGAATTTGAATAGCTCATCTGATTCTGCGAATTTGTCGTTTCAAACATATCAAGATATGTCATTGGATCCGCATAATCTGGATTCCAGCCGCCATATGAGAAATCATAATCTTGGTCTGATTCTAATTTTAGTTTTTGCTTAAATGGCTGCAGTTTAATATTTACTGTTACACCTTTTAAATTCTTTTCAACTTGGTCTTTTACATACTCCCCAACTTTTTTCGCATTACCAGTATCATAATTTAACAGTTCAATTGTTACTTGATCTTTTCCAAGTTCTTTTTTCGCTTCTTCCCAGGCTGCCGCTGCCTTTTTGGAGTCTTGTTTTAAACCATTCTTGAACGTTTCTGCGAAATCTTTACCGTCTGGTCCACTTGCTAAACCTTTTGGTACTAAGTAATCCACTGGCTTTGAACCATCATTTAAAATGACATTCGTTAAAGCTTTCTTATCAATGGATAACGCAATTGCTTCACGCAGTTTTTTGCTCTTTAACGGTGTATCTTGCCCACCACGTTTTTGGTTTAGACGTAAGTAAAACGTACTTGTTTCCGAATATGCGCCAAACTCTTCTTTATTATTTCTATACTTATCAACAAATTCACCTGATAAAAGTGTGAAATCAATCGCACCTGTGTCATATAAATTTACTCTAGTAGCTGGTTCTTTTACTACGCTATAATTGATTTCTTCTAGTTTTACAGTCTTTTTGTCCCAATACTGCTCATTTTTCTTTAATTTCCAACCTTGCTCATGTTTCCAATCAGTAAGAACGAACGGTCCGTTATATACTGTTGTATCAGACTCTAAACCGAATTTATTCCCTTTTTCTTTTACGAATTTTTCATTTAATGGATAGTATGACGCAAACGCCATTAAGTTCAAGAAATATGGTACTGGTCTTTCTAGTTCCACTTCAAGCGTATAATCATCTACCGCTTTTACACCTAATGTAGAAACTTCTCCTTTTCCTTGATTAATTGTTTCCGCATTTTTAATATAGTAAGCGATAAATGCATACTCAGCAGCTGTTTTTGGATCTACTAGACGTTGCCATGCAAATACGAAATCTTTCGCTGTTACTGGATCACCGTTTGACCATTTTGCATCTTTACGTAGTTTAAATGTATATTTTTTACCATCCTCGCTTTTTGTGCTAGATTCTGCTACAGCTGGGATTGGCTTATTGTCTTTATCAAGGCGATATAAACCTTCCATCGTATTCCCTAAAATTTGTGAGCCAAGTGTATCTGTATTTTTTGAAGTATCCATCGTCGGAATCTCATTCGTTTCTGTACGATTTAACACTTGATTTGCCGCATATTTAATATCAGACTTCTTCTCTTCCCCACCATTATTAGATGTCGTTGTCGTTTTCTTCTCCCCACCAGAAGATCCAGAACACGCTGTTAACACCATACTCATCGCTAAAACTGGCGCTACAACCGCCGTAAACTTTTTCATCTTTTTCTTCATTCTTGTACCCTCCCCAATTTATATGTAAGAAACAACTTTGAGAGATTCCTTTTTATTCTAAATTATTAGAAAATTCTTACTAATAATTATTCTACTGATTTTTCTCAAATTGTAAAGTATTTTTAATGAATATCCATAATAATTAATTTATTTAATTCAATAACAATCTATTACTACTATACGAATTCTCCCCCATCTACTATATGTAAGTACCACTTTTCTTATTCTTCTCTATTTATTTAAATTTAATTGAATAGTAAAAAAGCGTTTAAAAAATAAACAATATATTTTTTAAACGCTCTTTTTTCTTATTTTCCTTCTGTTACATACGCCCACTTAAAGCTATATTCTGGACTAATGTTATGTTTCACGATTCCTTTTACATTCGGTTTCATTACATACGCTCTTCCTGTTTGATATAAAGGAACTAGTCCAGCATCTTCTTCAAGGAATAATTTTTCTGCTTTCCCTAACGTTTCCCAACGCTTCTTCGCATCACCCATTAATTCATTACCTGCTTTTTGTACCATTTCGTCGTATTTTGCATTTGAATAACTCATTTGGTTATATGGGCTCTTCGATTCAAACATATCAATAAATGTCATTGGATCCGCATAGTCTGGACTCCAACCTGCATAAGAAATTTCATAATCTTGTGCAGTCTCTAATTTTAATTTTTGTTTGAACGGCTGAATTTTTGTATTAATTGTTACACCTTTTAAATTCTTCTCAATTTGATCTTTAACATAATCAGCTATCTTTTTCGCAGTTCCATCATCATAGCTTAGTAATTCAATTGTAACTTGATCTTTTCCAAGTTCTTTTTTCGCTGCATCCCAAGCTGCTGCACCTTTTTTCGGATCATATTTCAGACCATTTTTAAATGTATCTTGGTAATCTTTACCGTCTGGTCCTGTCGCAAGTCCTTTTGGTACTAATTGATCTGTTGCTTTTGAACCATTATTTAAAATAACATTTGCCAGTCCTTTTTTATCAACCGATAATGCAATTGCTTCACGAAGCTTTTTGCTCTTTAACGGCGTATCTTGTCCGTTACGCTTTTGATTTAAACGTAAGAAGAATGTACTTGATTCTGCATACTCGCCATATTCTTCTTTGTTCGATTTATATTTATCCACAAACTCTCCTGATAGTAGTGTGAAATCAATTGACCCTGTATCATATAAGTTTACTTTCGTCGCAACTTCTTTCACTACACTATAGTTAATTTCTTCTAATTTTACAGTCTTCTTATCCCAATACTTATCATTTTTCTTTAGCTGCCATCCTTGTTCATGTTTCCATGAAGACATCACGAACGGCCCGTTATACACCGTTGTATCTGCTTCTAAACCGTACTTATCGCCTTTTTCTTTTACGAATTTTTCATTTAACGGATAGTATGACGGGAATGCTAGTAAATTCAAGAAATATGGTACTGGCTTTTCTAATTCTACCTCTAGTGTATAATCATCTACTGCTTTTGCCCCCAAATCTGTTAGAGGTTTTTCACCTTTATTAATTGCTTCTGCGTTTTTAATATAGTAAGCAATAAATGCGTATTCTGACGCTGTATTTTTATCAAGTAAGCGCTGCCATGCAAATACGAAATCTTTCGCTGTTACTGGATCACCGTTCGACCATTTTGCATCTTTACGTAATTTAAATGTATATTTTTTGCCATCCTCGCTTTTCGTACTAGATTCTGCAGCAGCTGGGATTGGCTTATTATCTTTATCAAGACGATATAATCCTTCCATCGTGTTCCCTAAAATTTGTGACCCTAACGTATCAGTAGATTTAGACGTATCCATCGTCGGAATTTCTTGATTCTCTGTACGATTTAATACTTGTTTTGCTGCGTATTTAATTTCGGATTTGTTCTCTTCCCCACCACCATTAGACGTCGTAGTTGTTTTCTTCTCTCCACCTGATCCAGAACACGCTGTCAACGCCATACTCATCGCTAAAACTGGCGCTACAACCGCCGTGAACTTTTTCATCTTTTTCTTCATTTTTGTACCCTCCCCAATTATATGTACGAAACTAATTTTGATAGATTTTCTAATAACTAGTTATCAGAAAATTCTTATTAATTAATATTCTACTAACTTTTCTATTTTTGTAAAGTTATTTTTAAAATATTCTAAAAATTATTTTTTTGTAATAGTAACAAGTGTATTTTACAATTATCACAATATAAATCCTTCCTTAATATTTATCGATTTATTTACATTTAATTTCATAATAAAAGAGCATTCCAAAAGTAAATAGTCTACTTTTGGAATGCTCTATCATTTTATCTTTCTATTGTGGATAATGAGATTTTCACTACAAAATAAGCTAAGAAACTTGTATACATCCACTTAAATATAGCATCACTGCTTAAAAATTATTTTCCATCTTTTTCAGTCATATATGCCCACTTGAAGCTATACTCTGGGCTAATGTTATGGTGAACGATGCCTTTTGCATTTGGTTTTTGAACGTATGCATCACCACGTTGGTATAAAGGTACAAGTGCTACATCTTGCTCAAGAAGTAATTTCTCAGCTTTTCCTAGCTCTTCCCAACGTTTCTTCGCGTCACCCATTAATTCTCCGCCAGCTTTTTTGATCATATCATCATATTTTGAATCAGCGAAGCTCATTTGGTTATGAGAATGATTAGACTGGAACATATCTAAGAATGTCATTGGGTCAGCGTAGTCAGGTCCCCAACCAGCAAATGATATATCATAGTCTTGCTCTGTTTCTAATTTCAGCTTTTGTTTGAATGGCTGAAGTTTAATATTAACAGTTACACCTTTTAAGTTTTTCTCAATTTGATCTTTTACATATTCCCCAACTTTTTTCGCATTACCAGTGTCATAGTTTAATAGCTCAATTGTCACTTGGTCTTTCCCAAGCTCTTTTTTCGCTTCATTCCATGCAGCTGCTGCTTTTTTCGCATCTGGTTTAATACCATTTTTAAATGTTTCTTGGAAGTCTTTACCGTCTGGTCCAGTTGCTAATCCTTTCGGTACTAAGAAGTCCGCAGGCTTAGATCCATCATTTAAAATAACGTTTGATAAATTCTTTTTATCGATTGATAATGCGATTGCTTCACGTAATTTTTGGCTCTTTAACGGTGTATCTTGTCCACCACGTTTTTGATTCATACGTAAGAAGTAAGTACTTACTTGTGAGTATGAGCCAAACTCTTCTTTATTGTTTCTATACTTATCAACGAATTCACCTGTTAATAGCGCGAAATCAATTGCATTTGTATCATATAAGTTTACTCTTGTAGCTACTTCTTTTACTACACTATAATTGATTTCATCTAGTTTTACAGTCTTTTTATCCCAATATTGATCGTTTTTCTTCAGTTTCCAGCCTTGCTCATGTTTCCAATCAGTAAGAACGAACGGTCCGTTATATACTGTTGTATCAGACTCTAAACCGTATTTATCCCCTTTTTCTTTTACGAATTTCTCATTTAATGGATAGTACGATGGGAATGCTACTAAGTTTAAGAAGTATGGTACTGCTTGTTCTAATTCAACTTCAAGAGTATTATCATCTACTGCTTTTACTCCTAGTTCTGTTACAGGTTTTTCACCTTTATTAACCGTTTCTGCATTTTTAATTGGGAATGCGATAAATGCATACTCAGCAGCTGTTTTTGGATCTAATAGGCGTTGCCATGCGTATACGAAATCTTTAGCTGTTACAGGATCACCATTTGACCATTTTGCATCTTTACGTAATTTAAATGTATATTTTTTACCATCCTCACTCTTTGTGCTTGACTCTGCAGCAGCTGGGATTGGTTTGTTATCTTTATCTAATCGATATAAACCTTCCATTGTGTTCCCTAAAATTTGAGAACCTAATGTATCAGTATTTTTAGAAGTATCCATTGTTGGAATCTCATTTGTTTCTGTACGATTTAGTACTTGTTTCGCTGCTAATTTTTCTTCTGATTTGCTATCTCCGCCAGAGCTAGAATTTGTGCTTGTCTTCTTATCTCCACCTGATGTAGAACATGCTGTCAGTGCCATACTCATTGCTAAAACTGGTGCTACAACTGCTGTTAGTTTTTTCATTTTTTTCTTTTTCACTTTCTGTACCCTCCCTAATTCTTAACGCTCTCATTTAAGAATTTTCTGATAATTCTGTTTTTCTTTATATATTTATCAGAAGATTCTTATTAACTATTATTCTACTAATTTTTCGAGTTTTGTAAAGTGTTATTATTGAAAATTTTTAAAAAATTATTTTTTTACAGTAATATTCATAAAAATTCCATACTCTTTCGAAACACTATATCTCATTGAATTCTATGTATTGATTTAATAGTCTTTATCTCCCTACGCTACAAAACACTTGTAAATTATTGTTAATAAATAATGTATATCATAATAAACCTCTTTTCTACAAAAATAAAAAAGCAGACATTTCGCCTGCTTTAATTCTCCTCAATCTGCTTTTCACTTAATCCTAGATGTGTTCTAAGCGTATTACTCAAACTCTGTAGATCTTTTTTATTAGGATTATAATAATATACACGTTGCCCATTTGGACCGTTAGATAAATATAAATCATCACCAGTTAATTGTATTTTTTCAACTGAACCGTTTAAACCGTATTTATAAAATGATAAAATATCATCCATTACTAAATTTGTTTTAAAATCGCCGTCAACCGCCTCAACTATTTTTTCTAGTTTCGTAATCGAGCCTACACTTTTTAATTTACTTAACATCGCTTCAATAACAAGTTGTTGGCGCTGACCTCTCATTGCATCACTATCAATATGACGCGTTCTTGCCAGTGCAAGTGCTTCTTCCCCTGTTAATTTTTGTAGTCCTTTTTTCAAATGAATCGCGTCAGGTTCATCTTTACTATTTTGCTCCGTAAATTCAACTGGGACATCTACTTCAATCCCATCTAATCCATCAACAATTTTAGTAAATGCATTAAAATTAAACTTCACAAAATAATCAACAGGCACTTGTAGCAATTTTTCTACCGCTTCCACTGAAGCTTGTGGTCCTCCATCTTTACCATTTTTAACGAAACCACTTCCATACGCATGCGTTATTTTATCTTTTTTCTTTTCAACTGGAACATATGTATATGTATCACGTGGTATGCTCGTTAATTTCACTGTCTTATCATCTTTATTAAAAGTAGCTAACAGTAGTGCATCTGTATGAAAAGCACCATTATACTCCTTTTGTCGTTCTTGATTTTCATCAATTCCCATAATTAAAAGTGAAACATTATTTGCAATTGGTTTTACGGTGTTCTCACGTAAATGTGATTTTTCACCACGCGCTAAATTTAAACTAGACTTTTGTACGAGATTAGAAGTTTTCATATACACATAAGCACCGTATCCCACTCCGCCAAATAATAATACTACTAACAATACACTTATTATCATTGTCTTTTTATATTGTCTTTTATTTTTCTTTTCTCTTGAAGAAGAGGTATTCTCCATATAGTTCCCTCCGTTTTCTATTCATCTAATATATTTTTCAATTTTTCATACTTAGCGCTATCCTTTTGAAACACATTCTCTTTCAACCCTTTGTTTATTTGTATCCATTCAGTCGTAATCGAATATTGAATCATACCTTCGTGGAAACTAAGGAATTTTAGCATAACCCCCGTATTTTTCTCTACAACCATTTCAAATTTCCCTCTTAAATCTTCAGATGTACTTACAGGCATTTCTATATTTATTGTCCCTTCTATTTTGTAGCAATCCAGTCCAAGATACTTCGTTTCTTTATAATTCCAATCTTTATATCGGATTAACAAATCAGCAAATTCTGATTGCATACTATACTTCGCAAATCCCACATATTCATCATCATACCTTTTTTTCTCGCCTGATTTTCTCAATAATCTTTCCGTAGGATTTAATTTTAATAGTTCATAGTTTCTTTCCTTCGGGCTCCATTTTATCTCTTTATATGTATATTTCTCATCGTCAAATTCTTTTTTCTTGCCCTCGTTATATATAATGGTTCGTTTTTTCGTTAGCTTATCTTCTTTCGAAGAGATACCTCTCTGTTGCTCCGTATCAATCGCATATTTGTATGTTGTAGCAATTCTTGACGAACTAGAATATTCCTCAAATTGTCCTGAAATATTTTTAAAATAATCAATGGAATCTAGCATCTTTTCATGAATTTTTTCTTTATCTGGATAATTTACGTTCGATTTTATTTCTTCTTCATTTTCATAATCAGAAAACGCCTTTTTCTTTACATATTCAAACACTCCACCATTTTGAGCAAAAATTTGATCAGAAAACTCCGACATAGATACAATTGAAAGTGCTAGAACAGCAGCACTTATAACCATCATGTAAACTCTGTAACCATTCTTTTTTACAGGGAGATTATGTAGTGTACGATTAATCTTTTCATTTAACTCTGGCGGCATTATAACATTCTCATCTTTTATTCTCTTTTTTAATTTCTCATCAAATAATTTTTCATTATCCACTCTTTACACCCCTATTCCATCTTTAATCGTTTTTGCAGTTGTTCCCTCGCACGTGACAATCTCGATTTCACTGTTCCTTTTGGTATTTCTAAAAACTTAGCAATACTCTCTTGATTCATATCTTCATAATAATAAAGCACCGTAACAGCTCTTAATTCTTCATGTAACGATTGAATCGCATTACACAAATCTATATCTTCATACTGATCACATGCGCTCATATTGTAATCATTCTCTTCTGTCACAATTACCTTTTTATACGCTCTAATAATATTGTTACACTCATTCATTAAAATTCGAATTAACCACGTTTGAAAAAACTCTTCTTTTTTTAATTTTTTTATATTTTCATAGGCTTTTAAAATTGTTGCCTGTATCGCATCCTCTATATTTGTCTCATCACGTAACATCGCCTTTGCTATTCGATACATCTTCACTTTCTCTGTATGTATAAGCGCTATAAACGCTTCATGATCACCTTTTTTCGCTAAGGAAACATCTGTTTCTTCTTTTACAAACATTTTATATAAAGGGATTACTTTCACAATTGCTCCTCCTGTTTCATCCTCACTTCAAATTTAACTTTACATGTATTAGACGGATGAGCCTAGAAGAAGGTTCATTTTTTTGAATATTTCCATAAAAAAAGGTAAACATTTTTCATGTTTACCTTTACTCAGATGTAATTCTAAGGAAATATCCATCTGGATCGACAACTTTAAATCCCCTCATCTCCCATGGATAAGTTTGAATTTCTTCTTGTATTGTGCATCTCATCTCTTTACAACGTTCATATACTTCTTCAATTCGATTGACAACAATAATTAGTTCAAAGCCATTCCCCTTCATTTCTTTTCGATTGTAAAAATAATGATTTTCATTCAATGTTAAATTACTAGCTATTAATAAAGAAAACTGGTCGTGATTAAAACGCGCTGCATGCATACTTCTTTTATACAGCTTTAAACCAATTACTTCTTCATAGAACAAGAATGAATTCTCGATATCATTTACATATAGCTGAATCCGGAACAAATGATTCATTCGTTTCCTCCTCATCAAAAAAAGCCCACTTTCTCAGTGGACTTTCTACTTTACAACGGTAAATCCCTTTTCCTAAACACTACAATTGCTACTATGAAAATACAAAGTGCTCCAGCAGTTAAACCTATACTCACTGGCCATATATTATACGTTCCTTCCGCAATTTCTTTCGGACGAAATAGCGTAAATAATGATATATTTCTCATCCACTCTAACTTATCGCTTAATTTACCTACCATGTCCGTTACGAAAAATAAAATAGTTAAACTTGCTGAGTAGCTAAGTGCCTTTCTTTCGTCATTACATATACAAGAAAAGAAAAATGAATACGCACTAACGACTAAAAATATTAACCCACCGACTATATTTATCTTCAGGAATAATTCTTTATTTAAGTTATTATCTTGTAGAAACCACTCTGCACCTACTATACCCGCTACATACGTAACAGTTACTATGATTAGTAGCCCTAATACGAGAATAGCCGCTTGCGTGATTGCAATTTGCACTCTAGATACAGGTGTTGCTAGCAAGTATGCCATCGCTCCTTTATCTACATGACGAGCAATTAAATGCGTTGCAACTGTTACACAAAAAATTGTTAATATGATAATAAACAATAGACTATAATATTCGCCAGCTAAAAAATCCATTACGTTTTGAATCGGACTTTCCATTCCAACAATTTTTTTCACACTATCAGGCATAGCACTTATTAATTCATTTAACCCTTTCGCTGATACCATTGAAGGGAAGATCCAAATTAATAACCATAAATATAGAGCTGCACCAGTTGCATAACTCAAAATACTTTTTTGTGTTTCTTTCAAACTAGCTAAAAACAATTGCTTATTCATGCTTTACCCCTTCTTTCTTATCGTAATAATGCATAAATAAATGTTCTAAATCCATTGCTCTCGTTTGAAGCGCCGTTACATTATAGTTTGAAAGTGTTTGTAAAACAGTTTGATAGTTTCCTTGCACAATAATCGATGCTTCTCTACCTTTCACCGCTTCAAATTGCAAATTACATTGTGTAAGAGATTCAATCTCTTCTTGCGATGATACGGTTACATCTATTACCTGTCGTCTCTTGCTTTGTAAATCATGAATATTTTCAACTGTTACAAGGCGACCATCTTTAATTATAGCCACTCTGTCGCAAGTTCTCTCAATCTCAGTAAAAATGTGCGATGACATAAGGATTGTTTTCCCTCTTTGCTTTTCCTCTACTATTAAATCTATAAATACTTGCTGCATAAGTGGATCAAGTCCTGATGTTGGTTCATCTAAAATTAACACTTCCGGATCATGCATAAAAGCAGCAACAATTCCTACTTTTTGCTTCATTCCTTTAGACATTTTTCGAATCGGTGTTTTCACATCAAATTGTAGACGTTCTATTAATTCATCTCGTCTTTTCGTATCCTTTAACCCACGCATTCCTTGCATTAACTTTAAAAAATCTAATCCGTTCATTCCTTCAATAAAAGAAATTTCTCCTGGTAAATAACCAACTTCTCTTTGAATTTTCGCTGCTTCATCCCAGCAATCTAATCCAAAAATTGTCGCTTTACCAGCTGTCGGTTTTATAAATCCCATTAAATTACGAATTGTTGTGGATTTCCCAGCACCATTTGGTCCTAAGTAACCGAATACTTCCCCTTCTTTTACATCAAATGTAATATGAAACAAACCTTTTCCATTTGAAAACTGTTTTGTGACATTTTGAACTGAAATCATAATTCCACCTCATTTTTTGAAATATTTAATATGTGATATTTCAAAATTATTGTACTCCTCATCTTTCATATTCGCAACAACTTTTTGAAATATTTATATGTCCATATTTCAAAATTATTGTTTTCCATTATTTTTTCTTGTATATTTTAATTGAGGTGATTGCATTGAACGGCTTTGAAAGAGTGAAAGAAAAGAAAAAACGCGCTATTAAAGAGGCGGCCTTCTTATTATTTTCAGAACGTGGATTTAATGAAGTTAAAATAGAACATATTGCAAAAAAAGCAATTGTTTCTCAAGTTACCATTTATAATCATTTCGGAAGTAAAGATGCGTTATTTAGAGAGCTTATACAAGACTTTATCATATCTGAATTTCAATATTATAAAGATCTTGCAGAGGAAAAATTACCTTTTCATGAAATGATGCAAAAAATGATTGTAAGAAAAATGAATACTGGTGGGTTATTTCAGCCGGATATGTTACTACAAATGATGCAAAGAGATGAAGGGCTCCGAGAGTTTATTTATAGTTATCAAAACGAAAAAATCCTGCCTTGGTATTTAGAAATACTAGAACAAGCACAGCAAAAAAATGAAATTAACCCTCACCTTACTAAAGAAATGATGTTACTATACATTCAAATGTTCACTAAACTAGGTGATGATTTCGGGGCTCAGCTTCTTGAAGGAGATCGCGAAAAACATATACAAGATATCATTACGATGTTCTTTTATGGACTGTCCGTCCCAGAAAAATAATGTTTCTAAAGAACAAATACCATCACAAAAAAGCCCTTTGGATATTTAAATCTCAAGGGCTTTTTCATGTCAATAAAATGATTAAAACTAACTTTATCTTAAAGCAGTTAAATGCTGCTTTATAGATAATACCTTATTATAGATTAACTCTTTTAGCATAACTGGCTGAATTGAGATAATTGTTTCACCGAAATTCAGAAAGTAACTTGAAATAAACTCAACTTCTTGTTTGTTAAAATAGCCTGTTATACTATAATTTTCATTTTCTTTTTGTATCCTCATGGAAGGATAATTCTCTTTATCAAAAATATCTTTTCCTTTTTGATTAACAATGACACGAAAATCAATTGCATCCGGCTTTCTGTGAAAAGTTGTAAGATAACTTAACAACTCTTCAAGATTTTTTGGATTCGTATTGCTTGTTTCCTCAATAGAAAGAATTTTATCACATCTAATTATTTGAACATTATTTGTCTCAAAATTAAAGATTTTAGCATACCACTGGCCAAATTTAGATTCTATTCGAATAAATTGGGCGACCAATACTTTTTCCTCATCTTTTTTTAAATATGTTAAATGATAAACTCGCTCAGCAAAAATCCCCTGTAAAATTTCTTTTAAGAACGGACTAAAATTACTATGATTTGTTACTTCAAAAGAAAGCGTTCTTTCCATGATTGAAATATTTTCACTCACATTATCAGGTAATACATGTTTAAATTTATTTTCAAGCGCAATACTTTCTACATTAAATGGTTTTGTCTTGTATCCATTTAGCGTAAGAATCGAAAAGTATAACGCATACATTTCATCCACACTAAAATAAATTGGCGATAACACACTATTTTCTATAATTTTATAACTTCCATTTCTACCCAGTTCAGAATATATTGGTACACCTATTTCTTCCAATGATTGAATATCTCGCAACGCGGTACTTTTAGAAATATCATATCTAGCCATTAAATCTTTTAAATTAAAATATCTTTTATTATTTAAGAAAATAAGCATATCATTTATTCGTTCCGTTTTTTTCATATTTCCCTCCCAAAAAGGTGTCATGTATTGGAACCTTTTTAGTCTATATTATAATTATTAACTAATAAAGGAGTTATATATTTATGACATTAGAAATAGCTATTTTTCTTTCAATGAATGGGCAAGCAAAGGAGGCAATTAATTTTTACACACGTAATTTAGAAGCTACGCAGTTAATGATTGTTACGTATGGAGAACTGGCCAAAAGAGATAGTTCTTTTAAAATTACAAGTGAAAATAAAGATCATATTGCTCACTCTGTTTTACAAATTGGGAATACAAAGCTAATGATAGCAGAAGATACAATGAAACCTAATGAACGTTATAACGTTGGAAATAACATGTCACTTTGCATTCAAAGCGCTAATTTAGAAGAAATACAAAGGTTTTATAATAATTTAATTTCCGATAAGCATGTGAAGATAATCTCTCCGCTAGAAAAAAATATATTTAGTGAAGCATATGGGATTATTGAAGATCCTTACGGCATACAAATCCAGTTAATGTATGACAAACGATTAAACTAAATAATTATCCATATTCACATATTCCTAATAAAAAAGACACGAAATTCGTGTCTTTTTTACTTTATAGTGATGACTCTACCGGTTTCACTACTTTCAATCGCTAATTGAATAAGTCGAATAACTTCTAAGCCTTCTTGTGCTGTTACAGGTGGTTTCTCACCATTTACTATACTATCTCTTACACCTTTATAATACATGTCATAACAGCCAACTTCTGTTGGAATACGCTCTAGCTTTTCTTCCGTATGTAAAGCAGCAAAATTCTCTTCAGCATCTAATCCATAACCGTTATCGCCTGGCTTCATTCCATTTTTTAATTGTTCTTCCTGTGAATCCATACCGTATTTCACGATAGAACCTTTATCTCCATGCAGTGTAAAGTGTGGACCTTCTTGCTTTACGTAACTGCTACTATGTAAAGTGACACGTTTAACACCGTAGTGAAGTATAACATGGAAGTAATCATCAATTTCTGCACCTGGTCGTTGTTTGATTACATCTGCACTTATCGCATCTGGTTTCCCAAATAATGATAATGCTTGGTCAATTAAATGCGATCCTAAATCATACAGTATACCTGATCCTGGTAAGTTCTTTTCTCTCCAGCGATCACGTACATGTGGACGAAAACGATCAAAATGCGCTTCATATGCATATAGATTCCCTACGCTATCTTCTTCTAATAATTTTTTTATCGTTAAGAAGTCATTATCAAAACGACGATTATGATATACACTCAATACCACATTATGTTGCTCTGCTAATGAAATAAGCTCTTCTCCTTCTTCAATTGAAACAACAAATGGTTTTTCTACAACAACATGCTTACCGTTTAATATTGCTTCTTTTACATATGGAAAATGAGTTGTATTCGGTGAAGTAATGACCACTAAGTCAATATCAGCTCGCTTCACCAATTCATCAATTGTACTAACGACGTCAGCATTCGGTAATGTTTCTTTTACTACCTCTTCTTTTGAAGATAATACCGCACCAATATCGTATTCTTCTATCGTTTGTAATAATGGGATGTGAAATGTTGTACTAGAAAATCCAAACCCTACAATGCCTACACCTATTTTTTTCATGTTGCCCCTCCATTTATTCCGCTATTTGTGGACAGTAAGATCCCCACTGATTAAAGTTTCACTTTATGAGAACGATTTCATTCAGTTATTATAACAAGATTATTATTATTCACATAATAATTTGCCTAGAAAAAAGCATCTTGCCATTATCCATAGCAAGATGCTTTTTTTACTCCGGTCGTTTTTTCGTCCACGTTTCAATAACTTCACCAGTATCATTAACATCTAGTACTAAACTACCGTTACTATACCGGTCTTTATTTCGATACGCTTTCGGATCAATTTCTTCTACAATATGTTTCTCAGTCTTCATATATACTAGTTCATCATCTCGAACAATTTCAATACCGACAATACGGTATGGATTACGTTTTAACTCTTTAAAAATAACAAGACCTCGCTTCGCTCTCGTTGATTTCTCAATTTCTGATGCTTTTAGACGTTTTACAGCACCGCGCTGCGTTACGAGAATAAGTTGATCTTTGTCACCATTTAACGGTTTACCAGAAGCGACATAATCATCTTCTTTTAAGTTAATTGCTTTCACACCAGCGGCCCTTACACCGACTGGACTTACTTCATCTTCATGGAAAATAAGTGCATATGCACCATAGGTTGCAAGAACAATATCACTCGTTCCATCTGTTGCAAATATATCTACAACATAATCATCTTTTTTCAAATTCACAGCGACGAACGCTCTTGAATAACGCTGAACTTTATATTGGTTTAATTCTGTTTTCTTAATCATACCATTTCGTGTAACAAATACGATAAATCGTTTTTCTTCTTCAAAGTTCGGTACGACGGTCGCCCAAATAATCATTTCATCCCGCTCGAGTGAAACGAGATTCGCAACGTGTTGGCCTAAATCTTTCCAACGAATTTCTGGCATTTCATATACTGGCAGATATATATAGTTTCCTTTATTCGTAAATAAGAGGACTGTCTCTGTCGTATTCGTATCGAATCGCTCCAGTAAGATGTCACCCTCTTTCATACCGAAGTCTTTTCCGTTCGATGCATTATGTGAACGCCAACCTGTTCGTTTCACATATCCTTCTTTCGTTACAGTAACGATGACATCTTCCTGCGGAATCATAACTTCCACATCGATTTTAATTTCCTCAATTTGTTCTTCAATAATAGCACGGCGATCATCACTATATGTTTTCTTAACTCTCTTCAAATCTGTTTTAATAACTTGAAGAAGCCTTTGTTCACTTTGTAAAATTGACTGTAACTCTATAATCTTCTTATTAAGCTCGTCTGCTTCTTGTTCTAGCGCCGTAATATCTGTATTCGTTAAACGATATAGTTGCAACGAAACAATTGCTTCTGACTGCGCCTCTGTAAATCCAAATTTCGTACTTAAATTGTCTTTTGCATTACGCTTATCTTTAGAAGCACGGATTGTTTCAATCACTTCATCTAAAATCGATAATGCTTTCTTTAAACCTTCTACAATATGTTGACGATTTTCCGCTTTTCGTAATTCATATTGCGAGCGTCTCGTAACAACTTCTTTCTGATGCCCAATATATGCATCCAAAATCTTAGGTAATGTCATAAGTGTCGGACGACGATTATTTATCGCTACCATATTAAAGTTATATGGAATTTGTAAATCTGTATTCTTATATAAATAATTTAAAATACCTTCAGCATTTACTTCTTTTTTTAACTCTACAACAATGCGAAGACCTGTACGATCTGTCTCATCACGTACTTCAGCAATTCCATCTAGTTTTTTATCTAGACGTAATTCATCCATTTTTTTAACAAGGTTCGCTTTATTTACTTCATACGGAATTTCTGTAATAACGATTTGTTGCTTCCCACCACGGATCGTTTCAACTTCAGCTTTTCCGCGAATAATAATTTTACCTTTTCCTGTTTCATACGCTTTTTTGATACCATCAATCCCTTGAATAATACCACCTGTCGGGAAATCTGGTCCTTTCATAACTGTTAATAAATCATCAACAGTACTATTTGGCTTATCAATACGCATCATCGTCGCATCAATTACTTCCCCAAGGTGATGCGGAGGAATTTCTGTTGCATAACCAGCTGAAATTCCTGTCGATCCGTTCACTAGTAAGTTCGGGAACATCGCTGGAAGTACAACAGGTTCTTCACTCGTATCATCGAAGTTTGACACGAATTCTACTGTTTCTTTATCAAGATCACGCAACAACTCAGATGCGATTGGTGATAATCGTGCTTCCGTATAACGCATTGCCGCTGCTGGATCGCCATCCACACTACCATTATTACCATGCATTTCAACTAAAACATTACGTACTTTCCAAGTTTGACTTAAACGTACCATCGCCTCATATACAGAGGAATCACCGTGTGGATGGTAGTTACCGATAACATTACCAACTGTTTTAGCTGATTTACGAAATGCTTTATCATGTACATTTCCTTCTACATACATAGAATATAAAATACGTCTTTGTACCGGTTTTAAACCGTCACGCGCATCTGGAAGCGCGCGATCTTGAATAATATATTTACTATAACGTGCAAAGCGGTCACCTAACACGTCTTCAAGCGGGAGGTCATGAAACTTCTCTGCCTGCATGTTATTCCACCTCCGTCTCCATAATCATTTCATTTTCTAAAATGTTTCCTTCTTCTTGCATACCGAATTGTACATTTCGTTCGATCCATTTACGGCGAGGTTCTACTTTATCACCCATCAATGTCGTAACTCGGCGCTCCGCTCTTGATGCATCGTCAATTTTCACACGAATCAACGTACGTGTTTCAGGATTCATCGTCGTTTCCCATAATTGATCGGCATTCATTTCGCCAAGTCCTTTATAGCGCTGCAGCATGTAGCCTTTACCGACTTTTTTTGTTACACCATCTAATTCTTCATCAGACCATGCATACTCAATCACTTCACTCTTACCTTTTCCTTTACTTACTTTGTATAAAGGAGGAAGTGCAATAAATACTTTGCCAGCTTCGATAAGTGGTTTCATATATCTGTAGAAGAACGTTAGTAACAATACTTGAATGTGCGCACCATCTGTATCAGCATCGGTCATAATTACAATTTTATCGTAGTTAATATCTTCAACAGCGAATTCATTCCCTGCACCACCGCCAATAGCGTAAATGATTGTATTAATTTCTTCATTTTTAAAGATATCAGCAAGTTTTGCTTTTTCTGTATTGATTACTTTACCACGTAACGGTAATACCGCTTGGAAACGTCGGTCTCGACCTTGTTTCGCGGAACCACCCGCAGAGTCACCCTCTACTAGGTACAGTTCATTTTTTTGCGGGTTACGTGATTGTGCTGGTGTTAACTTACCACTTAATGTACCTTCTGATTTCTTTTTCTTTTTACCAGTACGCGCTTCTTCTCTCGCTTTACGAGCAGCCTCACGTGCTTGCGCTGCTTTAACTGCCTTTCTCACAAGAAGTGTAGCAACATCCGGGTTTTCTTCTAAAAAGTAAGCTAAATGCTCAGATACAATTGCATCAATTGAAGAACGAGCTTCACTTGTACCAAGTTTCCCTTTCGTTTGCCCTTCAAACTGAAGTACTTCTTCTGGTACACGTACAGAAACGATAGCCGCTACACCTTCACGAATATCTGTACCTTCTAAGTTTTTATCTTTTTCTTTTAATAACGATACTTTACGAGCATACTCATTGAACACACGCGTCATTGCTGTCTTAAACCCAGCTTCGTGTGTTCCACCATCTTTTGTACGTACATTATTTACAAACGAAAGAATATTTTCTGAGTAGCCATCGTTAAATTGAAATGCTAGCTCTGCCTCAATTCCATTTTGTTCACCAGTAAAATATACAACCGGATGGATTGAATCTTTTTCTTCATTTAAGTATGAAACGAAAGCTTCGATTCCTGTTTCATAATGAAAGACATCTTCTAAATCATTTCGCTCATCTTTTATTAAGATTTTCATCCCTTTTAATAAGAATGCAGATTCACGTAATCTTTCACATAATGTTTCGTAATTGTAATTTGTTGTGCTGAAAATCGTTGTATCTGGTTTAAAATGTATTGTCGTACCAGACTCTTTCGTCTTCCCGATCTTTTCCAGTGTCGTTGCAGGAATACCACCATTTTCAAAGCGTTGTTCATAAATATTTCCGTCACGTTTAATCGTCACTACTAACCATTCTGACAAGGCATTTACAACTGATGCCCCAACACCGTGTAAACCACCACTTGTTTTATAGCCACCTTGACCAAACTTACCACCGGCATGAAGTACAGTTAAAATAACTTCAGGTGTAGGTTTCCCAAGTTTATGCATTCCCGTAGGCATTCCTCGCCCTTTATCAATAACGCTAATACTATTATCTTTATGTATTACGACAGAAATTTCGTCGCCAAATCCCGCTAACGCTTCATCAACGGAGTTATCTACTATTTCATATACTAAATGATGCAATCCACGGCTATCCGTACTCCCGATATACATACCCGGGCGTTTTCGAACGGCTTCAAGTCCTTCTAGCACTTGAATTGCATCTTCATTATATTGGAACTGATGCTTTGCCAAACTCCTTGCCCCTTTCCTAATCAAATCAGAACATATGTTTCTATTATAGAATAACGCCTCGACTATAGTTTTGGCAAGTTATCTTATCTCTTTTATATACCATTTTCAATAGAAAAATCCTTGTTTTTTCACAAGGATTCCTCTAGGCTACTATTTCAGAAAAATAATCGTTTGTCAACGAGAAATGGATATGTATGCCAAGATTATACATTCCAAACCTTTATCATGATCCAAATGATCAATATCCAAAATGGGATAACAAGTAACAATCCCCAAAAACAGCCTTTAAAAAATCTCATGATGAACACCTCGTTCATCGGCCCTACTTATTTATAAAGAGGGCTGAATCAATCTTTCTCTCTTTAAAACCTATACTATTTTGTCATCGCATGTTCTACTTTAATGCACCGATCCATTATTACAGTATAGCCTTTTTCTTGCAAAAGTTTATATGTATCTTCATCTTGTACTCCTAATTGTGCCCAAAAAACATCTGCATCAATCTCTACAAACTCTTTCGCAACATCCATTAAAAATTCTGAACGACGGAATACATTTACAATATCAACATGTTCCTTAATATCCTTTAGTGAAGAAACCGCTTTTTCTCCAAGCACCTCATCTACTGTTGGGTTTACTGGAATAATGCGATACCCAGCATCTTGCATTGCTTTTGAAACCATATACGATGTACGTTCTGGCTTATCCGATAATCCAACAACTGCAATCGTTTTGCTTTTCTTTAATACTTCACCAATTTCCGTACGAGTTGGGTTTTCAATTGTCATAATTTATCCCTCCTATTCCTTTAGTATAGCCGATAAAGAAAGTCTCTTTCAATATGAAAGAGACTTTCTTTTATTTCAATTATTGATTCTTTGTAGCTGAATTATCTGCTAAAGTAGCTGTTTTCGTCATTTTTTGACCGTTACGATAGAATGTAACTTCTACTTTCTCGCCTACTTTTTTCTTTTCATATAAATATTTACGGAATTGAAGTGAATTTTCTACTTTTTGATCATCTAATGATACTACAATATCATATTGCTCTAAACCAGCTTTTTCTGCAGGTGATATTGGGTAAATTTTACCTAATACAACGCCGTTTGTTACTTCTTTCGGTACTTTCAATTGATTTACTGCATAAGCTTGCACATCTTCTAATGAAACGACACCTACTCCAAGAGCTGGACGTTTCACCACTCCGTCTTTTTCAAGTGATTCAATAACTGGCTTTGCAATATTAATTGGAATAGCAAATCCAATTCCTTCAACTTCTTGTTGTGCAATTTTACTTGAATTAATCCCAATTATTTCACCATTTTGGTTAAACAACGCACCACCACTATTACCTGGGTTAATTGCTGCATCTGTTTGAATAACTTGAGCATTCCAATCTGCACGCTTATCGCCATCAATATCTACTGGAATTTCACGTTCTTTGCTACTAATAATACCTTCTGTTACACTTCCATCAAACCCTAGTGGGTTACCGATTGCAATCGCTTTTTCACCCGCACGAAGTTTACTTGAATCACCTAAAGTGGCAACTTTATTTACATTAGATCCATCAATTTCTACAACCGCTAAATCTAACCAAGGGTCTTTCCCTACAAGCTTTGCTTCTACCTTTTTACCATCACTTAGTTTTACAGCAAGTTTATTTGCTCCATCTACTACATGGTTGTTCGTTACAATATACGCTTTATTTCCTGCTTTTTTATAAATAACACCTGATCCTGAGCCAGCTTGTTGCTCTTGGCCTGTCGGTTGCATTGCAAATGGATCAACACTTTGTTGCATATTAATAACACCTACAACAACATCTTTCGCGCCTTCAATCATACCAGGTAAATCAGTTTCATTTTTTGCTTTATTGACAACAGGAACTACAGTACCTTCAACTTTTGAATCCGAACTGAATGATGATGATACAGCCGCTCCATTATTTTGAGCCCATGGCATATATGGTGCCGCAAAACTAATTGTGACAGCCCCAACTACAGCTCCTACTAAACCTGTAAAAAAATAACCTTTTTTACTACCTGATTTTCTCACTTCTCTCGTTTCACTATGCTCTTCATTTACATTCGGTCCGTCGTAATATCCCATGTTTACTTCCCCTCTCTGGTGAATTCGTATTTTCAGTATAGTCACGTTTTGTGTCCTTCTTGTGAACTCATCGTGAAATCCAATTAAAAAAATACTCTTATCTAACATTGTAGACAAGAAAAGTATTTTTTGTACATTCCACCTACAAAAGAGAGTATAAATTTGCTATATCCCAAAGCCAAAGCGCACAGTAATTTAAAGGTTATTCTTCAAATTTGTAACCCACTCGAATAACAGTACCGATATGCTTCGCTTTATCTCCTAGTTTATTTCGTAGTTTTTTAATATGAGTATCAACCGTTCGGTCATCACCGTAGTAATCATATCCCCATAACTGATCTAATAAATGTTGACGTGACAACACAATTCCTTTGTTCTCCATTAAATAAACAAGAAGTTCAAATTCCTTATGTGTCAATATAATTTCTTCTCCGTCTACTAAAACGGTTCTAGATAGACGATTTACTTCTATTCCAGCTAAAGACATAGCATTTTCTTCCGCTACTCCTACCACGCCATCCGCACGTTTCAATAATGTCTTCGCGCGAGCTACTAACACTTTCGGGCTGAAAGGTTTCGTTACATACTCATCTGCACCTAATTCGAACCCTAGTAATGTATCATCCTCATCCGAACGTGCTGTCAACATAATGATTGGTACTGCTGATTCTTTTCTAATTCGTCTACAAACAGACCATCCATCTATTTCTGGTAACATTATATCTAACATAATTAAATCAATTTCATGCTCTGCAAATAATTCTAACGCTATTTTTCCGTCTTCTGCTTCGATTACTTCAAAGCCTTCATTACGAAAATAATCACTAACGATTTCACGTAATCTTCTTTCATCTTCAACAAGTAATACTGTTTTATTCATATCATCTATCCCGCCTTTTTACTCTTTCAATCGAATAATACGTTGATTGGAGCTTCCGCGAAATGGAAGTGTTAAATCTTTTTTCTCGATTTCAAATCTTCCATCGACTAAAACATCCCCATAATGTAACAACTCTATCATATCATTATTTTGAGAACTCTGTATCTCTTCTAACGTATAACCTGTATACATCCAAAGATTTTTTTTCAAGTCTTTCACAGCTTTTGCTACTTTTTTCACTTCAGCAGCTTGAAAAAATGGATCTCCACCTGAAAATGTTACATCAGTTAATGAATTACTTGCAATCTCTTTCACAATTTCTACTACTGTCATTTCAGTTCCATTACAAATATTCCACGATTTCGGATTATGGCAACCGAAACAACGATGCGGACAGCCCGCAAAAAACACGACTGTCCGCAACCCTTCTCCATCTACTACACTATCATGAATGATATTCATCACTTTCATTGATGCTTCACCCGATCCATCTCTTCACTACGTTTTGCACTATTCCACTTCGACATATCTCCTACAAGATAGCCTGTAATACGGCGAATTCTTTCTATATTAGCCTCGTCTTCATTTCCGCAGCTTGGGCATTCATTTCCAATAACTCCGTGATAACTGCAGCACTTACAACGGTCAACAGGATGATTAATTGAACCGTATCCAACGCCATGATCTGCCATCGCTCGTACAATTTGTTTTAACGCCTGTTTGTTATGCATAGCTGCTCCGTCTAGCTCAATATACGTAATATGTCCCCCGTTACATAGGGCATGGAAAGGTCCTTCTAAACGAATTTTATTTATCGCTTGAATGCTATAGTAAACTGGGATGTGAAATGAATTCGTATAATAATTATGGTTCGTTATACCGCTAATCACACCAAACTCTTCTCTATCTTTTTTCACAAACTTCCCTGATAACCCTTCTGCAGGAGTTGCAATTACTGAGAAATTCAGTTCATGTTCTTCCGTCGCTTTATCCATTCTATCTCTCATAAAGGAAATGATTTCATACCCGAGTTTCCATGATTCTTCATCTTCTCCATGATGCTTTCCTGTTAAAGCTACTAAGCACTCCGCAAGACCGATAAAACCAAGACTTAACGTCCCTTGCTTTAAAATGGATGCTACAGAATCTTCAGGCTGTAACTTCTCTCCACCGCGCCATACACCTTGTGAATATAAAAATCGAAAATCTCTTGCTCGCTTCGTACATTGATACTCAAATCTCTCTAATAATTGCTTAATTCCTAAGTCTAAGTAATAATTTAACGCTTCAAAAAATGCTTCTTTTGAACCACTAATTAACGCTAATTTCACTAAGTTGATAGACGTAAATGATAAATTGCCTCTTCCAATCGCTGTTTCTTCTCCATGTATGTTAGACATAACACGGGTACGACATCCCATATAACATACTTCACTTTCCGGTCGTCCGTCATAATGCACTGCATTAAATGGCGCATCTAAAAATGAAAAGTTAGGGAATAATCGTTCAGCCGTTGTCTCTAACGCTAATTCAAATAAATCATAGTTCGGATCACATCCTTCAAAGTTCACACCTTTTTTCATTTTAAAAATTTGAATCGGAAAAATTGGTGTTTCTCCTTTACCAAGACCAGCTTGTGTCGCTTTTAAAAGTTGTCTAACTAATAACCGTCCCTCTTTTGATGTGTCTGTTCCATAATTAATAGAAATAAACGGTACTTGTCCCCCGCCCCTACTGTGCATACTATTTGAATTATGAACGAAAGCTTCACACGCCTGATACGTATCATTTTCTGTTTCTTTCCATGCAAATTCTTCTATTTGTTCTTTCGTAAGCGGATATGACTGTAATCGTTTCTTATGTCTCGCTACTGTTTTTCTCACATATGGAGCTAAATCAATATCAAAGAGTGCAAATGATTGACCACCGTGCTGCATATTTTGATTCGCCTGAAAAATAATAGACGAAAGAGCCAATGCACTTTTAATATCCTGCGGTTGTCTCATATGCCCATGTCCGGTATGAAAACCGTCCGCAAGCATTTGCGCTAACGGAATTTGCGAACAAGTCGTCGTTCCTGTCGCATAAAAATCTAAGTCATGTGGATATAATATATTTTGATTTATCGCTTTTTTCACTTGATCTGACAATAAATTTTCAACTGCATAATATTTCGCACTCTCTGATGCGAACGTTCCCATTACTCCCATTGGAGAGCGACCATCTACATTTGCATTTTCTTGCATTAAATCTTGCTCACTACCGTGGACAATCGTCTCAAACACTCTCATTAATTCTTCTCCACGTACATTTCGTTGTAACATTTATAACCCTCCACCAATATGTTGTTGTCTTTTGATTAAAATGTTACTACATATAGTCTTGGTGTTTCTGTGAGAAATGTAACATTCCTGTGAAATTTTTTTCACGAAATAATGAATTTTTCATTTACAAAAAAGAAATGTGCTCTTTACAAATGTATGGTACAATATACGGGAAAAACTCTTTTTACCCTTTATCAACACATTTGAATAAAGGAGACTGAACTTATGGTTATTACATATCTTTTATTTATCGTTGCCTACTTACTTGGCTCGATTCCATTCGCACTAGTCGTTGGAAAAATCGGCTACGGAATCGATATTCGTGAGCACGGAAGCGGTAATCTAGGCGGAACAAATACATTCCGCACACTAGGGAAAAAAGCAGGTTTTATCGTTACAATTGCTGACATTTTAAAAGGTACATTAGCAACAAGTCTACCGATTATTTTCGGTTTAGATGTTCACCCACTATGGTTCGGATTAGCAGCTGTTCTTGGACATGTGTATCCGATTTTCGCGAAATTCCGTGGTGGTAAAGCTGTTGCAACTTCTGCTGGCGTGCTATTATGCTACTCTCCAGTTGTTTTTGCAATATTAGCTGTTGTCTTTTTCAGCCTTTTATTTACAACAAGATACGTATCACTTTCTTCTATGGTAACAGCCGTCGTTGCTGTTATTGCATCCATTGTTAGCGGGGATAAAATCTTCATTATTGCGATGTGTTTATTAGCAGGTATGGTTATTTATAAACACCGTGCAAATATCGGACGAATTATAAATAAAACTGAACCGAAAGCAAACTTTTCAAAAAAGCAAAAATAAGATCGTAACCCACATAACGCAAAAAGAAAACGTGAAGCATATTAATAGCGTCTTTTTGCGTTATTTTTTATACTAAAGAAAAAGCAACATAATTTGGAGGAACTATACATGAATCTTTCCGTAACAAAAGAAGCAGCACAATGGTATAAAAACGAATTAAACTTACAATCGGGTGAAACACTACGCCTTTTCGTACAATACGGCGGTTGCAGTACTGTGCAAAAAGGACTTTCTTTAGGTATTCGTAAAGATGATCCTGCACATCCTGCTGTTCAAACTCAAGAAGAAGGTATTAACTTCTTTATTGAAGGCGATGATGAGTGGTTCTTCGATGGACATAATTTAGCTGTTACATTTAACGACGGTGATGATTTCCCGCAATTTAATTATGAAAAATAAAAAAGCGTGGCTTCTGCCACGCTTTTTTATTTTTTCTTAATTTCCTCATATTTCGCATACCACTCTGGATATAACTTTTTAAATGATACAGGCCTGAACCCTTCTTTTTTCGCGCAAATATTCGTCGTACTTGCAGTAATACAAAGTTCACCTTCACCGTTATATATTTCATAACCATATACAACGCGAAGCGGACTAACAGTATCAATCCACGTTTTCACAATTGCTTTTTCTCCGTAACGCATCGCTTTACGATATGAAATTTGCAAATCTAACACAGGAGAAATAATTCCCTCTTTCTCCATTTCAACATATGAAAATCCTAAATCTTGTATAAGTTTCGTGCGACCTAGTTCAAGCCACACCAAATAGTTTGAATGGTAAACAACACCCATTTGATCTGTTTCCGCATAACGGATTTCAACTTCATGTTCTGCTACAAACATATGTATTCGCCTTCTTTCACTTCTGCTACCTTGCATACATTTAATCATAATACAGTGACATCAAAAATAAAATAAAAACAGTGAATCTTTTACTGAAAGGAGCAAGCATATGATTCAAATTGTAACTGTTCGTAGCGGTGATAGCGTATATAGCTTGGCATCAAAGTACGGATCAACACCTGACGAAATAGTAAAGGACAATGGACTAAATCCAGCTGAAACACTCGTCGTTGGTCAGGCACTGATCGTTAATACGAAAGGGAATAATTATTATGTACAGCCTGGCGATAGCCTATATCGAATCTCTCAAACATATAACGTACCTCTCGCTAGTTTAGCTAAGGTTAATAACTTATCTTTAAAATCCATTCTCCATGTTGGACAGCAATTATATATACCAAAAGGGACAAAACGCGCAGTAGAATCCATCGCTTATTTACAACCTTCAACAATACCAATAAAAGAAAGTTTGGTTAACGCTACGCGTGCCATTAATCCATTTTTAACATATTTGGCTTACTTCAGTTTCGAGGCAAAAAGAGATGGTACGTTAAAAGAACCAACTGAAACAGCTAAAATCGCTAATATTGCAACGCAAGGCAAAACCATCCCGATGCTCGTTATTACAAATATTGAAAATGGAAATTTCAGTGCCGATCTGACATCGGTTATTTTACGCGATGCATCGATTCAAAACAAATTTATTACTAACATTTTACAAACAGCTGAGAAGTATGGTATGCGAGACATTCATTTTGATTTTGAGAGTGTAGCACCTGAAGATCGCGAAGCGTATAATCGTTTTTTACGAAATGTAAAAACACGCTTACCTAACGGATACACATTGAGTACAACGCTTGTACCGAAAACAAGTTCAAATCAAAAGGGAAAATTTTTCGAAGCTCACGATTATAAAGCACAAGGACAAATTGTTGATTTCGTCGTCATTATGACATATGACTGGGGTTGGCAAGGCGGGCCACCGATGGCTATTTCTCCTATCGGTCCTGTAAAAGAAGTACTTCAATATGCAAAATCTCAAATGCCTCCCCAAAAAATTATGATGGGGCAAAACTTATACGGATTCGATTGGAAACTTCCGTTCAAACAAGGCAATCCGCCTGCAAAAGCAATTAGCTCTGTCGCAGCTGTCGCACTTGCTCGTAAATACAATGTCCCCATCCGCTATGATTTCACAGCTCAAGCTCCTCATTTTAATTATTTTGATGAAAATGGTGTTCAACACGAAGTTTGGTTTGAAGATTCACGGTCTGTTCAAAGCAAATTCAATTTAATGAAAGAACAAGGTATAGGCGGTATTAGTTACTGGAAGATTGGCTTACCATTCCCGCAAAATTGGCGTTTACTCGTTGAAAATTTTACGATTACGAAAAAGGGCTGACATAAGTCAGCCCTTTTTGACTATTAAAAATCCGTCACAAAAAGAAGAATGACAACATTCTCCCTTTTTAACCGTTATCAACAATCGGTTGTTTGCCTGTTTGGTCTTGCATTTGCTTTCCTTTATTGCCACCAGCTTTTTTTGATTGTGTTCCAATATGATTCGGTGCAAAGTCTTTTGAATTCTTTTTCGGATTACCCATTACTATCGCCTCCTTAACACTAGTATCGTACTAGTGTTAAGAATTATTCAGCTTGCTTAAAAAGTTGCATTTCATAACGTTTTTCAATACGCTCTTCAATGCGATCGATTGCATCACGATCACTTAATAATTGTTGTTTATTTTCTTTCACAAGTTCGTCAAATGATTTACGGCGACTTCTTCTCATGCTGTTCACCCTCTCTCCTTCGCATTCTTACTATACATAGTATGAGCAAATGAAAAACTCTTTAATCAGATTTGTAAGAAAATTTTATTTTTTAGTACTCCTAAAAAAACTCCGTGTACAACTTCTTGTACACGGAGTTATTTATACCATTATATTTAAATATTCTTTTAGCTTTTCATCTGCATTCATTTCACTTTGTTTATACTCACTTAGCGCTTGCAGTACGAAATCATACTGTCCTAAAATATAACTTTCTAATTTCAGGACATCCTCTAAGCTATTAAGCATAATTCTCGTATTACCAACTTCACTTTTTAACGCGGGTTCACAATTTAAACTCGTACATATTTCTTTCACATCATCTTCTAATATCTCTGTTAATACGTATTTCTTTCGCCCTTTTACTTTTACTCTCATAACTGGATAAAAAGCTTTTATATCTAAATAGCTTCCTACATTCATACAACGAATCCATTCGATATCACGTTTATTTCGTACAAGTATCTTTTTTACTGCTTCATATACTACTGTTTCATCAAGTACTTCTGTATTCGATTTCCTGTTTGTTTCTTCTTCAATAGATGCACATTTTTGATAAACAGCTGCACAAGTAATACAATCATCAAATGCATTATGAGAACTTAAACGAATGCCAAGCATTCGCTTTAACGTTTCAAGTTTATGATTAGGTGCGTGCTTCATATATTTCTTCGCTAAAAACACAGTATCAATCACTTTATTTTGAGGTTCAGGCAGCCCAAGCATATTTACATTACTTTTTAAAAAACGCATATCAAAAGATGCATTATGAGCGACAATAACATTTGTATGTAAAAATGCTAAAAATAAAGGTAATACTTCTTCAATCGTCGGTGCATCTGAAACACGATAGTTTGTAATACCTGTTAAACTCGTTATTCGGTCCGGAATTGAACGCTCTGGATTCACATAGGAAACAAATTGATCTACTAGTTCATGATTACGATATTTCACTGCTGCTACTTGAATAATTTTATCATTATAAGGGTTAAATCCTGTTGTTTCAAAATCAATTACAACATAATCTAACGGTAAGGATATATTCCCCACTCCAAACACTCCTTTACCTCTAAACGTTTATATTTCTTTTATCATAACATGCTGCTATCACTACGTGAAAAAGAAAAGGCAGAAATGGTAACTTTCCACCTCTACCTTTTCACCATTATTTTAATTTAGCAATCCGTTTCTCCATCTCTTTTTGCGTCATCGGTCCAATAAACTTATCTTGAATGACACCTTTCGTATCTATAAAATACGAAGTTGGAATCGTAATTACTTTATACGCTGTTGTCACATCAATGTTCTTGTCCAATAAAATAGGAAAAGTAATTCCTTTTTCTTTTGCAAAATTGCTTACCTTTTCTACTCCTCCGCCCTTTTCTGAAGGCGTATAATTTATTGCTAAAATTTCTACATTTTCTTTATGTTCTTTATAGAAAGCCTCCATATCCGGCATTTCTTGCTGGCAAGGTCCACACCACGTTGCCCAAAAGTTTAAAATCACTTTCTTTCCTTTCAAATCTGATAACTTTACATTCGTTCCATCTAACTTCGTTAATTCAAAGTTTGGCGCACTCTTCCCTATTTCGATACCATTACTTGCAATCATCTCTTTCATAGCAGCTTCACTTTTTTCTTGCTCCCCTTGTACCGCCTCGTCTTTTTTACCAAACTGTTCATAAGCTGCATATCCCGCTAAACAAAGTAACACTACAATAATCGTAAGCTTCCGCCACATTTTATATCACCCTAACGTATTTATCTTCTTATTAACCTAATTACCCAAATACTATATACCTTATTTTAGCTTATACGGACAAGCTTGGAAATATTCACAGTCAAAATAATTAGAATATTCTTATTTAAAGTGAAGTTTTTTCCTTTTTATCATATAATTAGAAAAACAGATGACATGTTGCTTATCTTCTTATGGATCCATTCACCTTTTTACTTTCTTATATAACCTTCAACAAAAGGGGGATTGTTTATGAATTCATTCGAAAAAATAACATTATATATTCTTAGTTTTCTTTTATACCCAATCGGCATTATTACATGGATCATTTCACTCTTTAGTAAAGATCTTGAAAAAAAGAAAGTAGGGCGTATTTGTCTCTACGTCTCTCTAGTCTCATTCGTCCTTTTCTTAATTCTCGGAATTGTAACTTTCCTTATGACTGCTACTTTTAACGTTGATCTGAATCACTCCGAATCTATCGAGTATCAAATAAATGATGCTGAATAAAGATAAGAGCACTGCTCTTATCTTTATTCATATCTCTGTAAAAACGAATGACTATTTATTAATTTTTCAGGACTTCCACATGCAACAATACTTCCTTCTCTCATTATAACAACATGATCTGCTAGTATCGCTTTCTCTACATCATGTGTTGCCACAATTCTCGTGACCCCTCTTCCTAATCCTTCTATCATATTCCAAACAGTTTCTTGATTGCCCGGATCTAATCCCGCAGTCGGTTCATCTAAAATAATAAGATTCGGATTTGAACCAATAGCGCGTAATAATGCAAGACGTTTTCTTTCCCCTCCCGAAAACTCTTCCCCGCTTTTATGTAGTACAGTTTCAATTCCCCTAGGTAAATCACTAATAATCGGTTTCACATTTACAAGTTCAATATTTTTTTCTAATTGATCTTCTAAATACTCTTCTCCGAAATACATATTCTCTTTTACTGTCGTCCGAAAGAAACGAGGTTCTTGCCACACTGTAGTCATACGAGCCTCATTACCATAATAAACAATGCTACCGTTAGATGGTTTATACAAACCCGTCATTAATTTTAAAAGCGTTGTTTTTCCTGCACCACTTTCCCCCACAATAATAACGAGTTCACCAGGTTGAATTTGCAAATCCATATTCTTAATTCTGTATTTTGCTTCATCATTCTCCTGAAATGAAACATTTGTTATCGTCATCCCCATCGCTCTTTCTACCTTACTATCTGCCCCTCGTTTATCTAAAAAAGAAAAAACTCTATTTGCCGAAGCGACTGCAACTTGTGTCATCATTAATAAATCGCCAACGTAACGCACTGGAAAAAAGAGCATTTCAATTGTAGCTAACACGGCAACAAGTGAACCAACTTCCATTTCCCCCTTCATTATTTTTTGCGCGCCTATAATGAGAACAACGATATATGCTCCTGTTTCAATCACTGTCCCAACTACTCCAATACAGTTTTGCATCATCGTCTTCTTTACTTCTGTTTTATAAGATTGTACTGTTACTCCTTTAAATAAGCGAATGGCCCACTTTTCTTTTTGCAAACTACATAAATCTTGTGCTCCTTTTACAAACTGTGACACCATCTCTACAACACTTGATTGATTCTTTTGAGCAATGCTTGCAATATTCCTTACCTTTTTCCCCATCACCATCGGAACCGTTGCACTAAAAAATAAAAACGGAGTTACCCACAATATGAACTGTATATCTATATGTTGTAGTGCTATGAACGCACCTATAAATTGTGCAATGGCGTGTATATATTCTATTAATATGGACCCATATAATCTGATCCAGTTTGGAATATCAGACACAACTAACGTCTCTAACTCTCCTTGTTTAATTTTCTCACTCTCTTCAAACGGTAATGAGAAGAAATGACGCAATACATCTATACGCTTCTCTCGTAATATTCGCTGACTCGCTTTTGAACTTACATAATCAAATGAAAGATTGTTCACCCACATTAACAAGCGGCTAGCTGCAAACAAAGTAATGTAAAGATACACCTCCTTTAACTCCCGTTGAATAAGGTTATCTACAATTAATCCCATGAAAATTGGACGGGATAAGTTTAAAATAGCTGCAAAGAGTCCACTGCATACAGCTGCTATTACTAACATTTTTTCTTTCTGTAACGGTAACAATATTCTTTTATATTCTTTCATGACCTCTCCTCCATTTTTTTAAAGTAAAAAGAAAGGGATGAAACCAAATGGTTTCATCCCTTTCCATAAAATAAGGAAGCTAACAGTTGTTAGCTTCCTTATCGTTCTTTTCAATTATTTAGTTCGACACTTTTGACTCTTCAATTTTCTCACGAAGAACCATTTGTAGGATACCACCGTGACGGTAGTAGTCAATTTCAACTTCACTATCGAAACGAGCTACTACTTCAAATTGTTTTTCGTTGCCATCTGCATCAGTTGCAACTACTTTTACAAGATCGCGTGGTCTAACTGTTTTGTCAATTTGAATTTCAAATGACTCGTTACCAACAAGACCTAATGTTTCAGCGCTTTCGCCATCTTTAAATTGAAGTGGTAACACACCCATTAACACTAAGTTACTGCGGTGAATACGTTCGAAGCTTTCTGCGATTACTGCTTTAATACCTAATAAGTTTGTACCTTTCGCAGCCCAGTCACGAGAACTTCCCATACCGTAATCTTTACCAGCAACAACTAGAAGACCTGTGCCATCTTCCTTATATTTCATAGCAGCATCATAGATAGATGTTACTTCACCAGTTGGCCAATATGTTGTATATCCACCTTCTGTTCCTGGTGCAATTTGGTTTTTAATACGGATGTTCGCGAATGTACCACGCATCATAACTTCATGGTTACCACGACGAGAACCGTAAGAGTTGAAGTCAACTGGTTGTACGCCGTTTTCTAATAAGTAGCGTCCAGCTGGTGTGTGCTTACCGATTGAACCTGCTGGTGAAATATGGTCTGTCGTTACAGAGTCTCCAAATTTACCAACTATGCGTAAATCTGATAACGTTTCAACTTCACCTGGCTCTTTAGATAATCCTTCAAAGAACGGTGGGTTTTGAATATAAGTTGAATCATTATCCCAAGTATATAAAGCTTCATTTGAAGTTTGGATTTCATTCCAGCGCTCATTGCTGTTAAATACTTGTGCATATTCTTTCTTGAACAGTTCAGATGTAACAACGTTTTGAACTACATCTTCAATTTCTTTAGCTGATGGCCAAATGTCCTTGAAGTAAACAGCATTGCCATTTGCATCTTTACCGATTGCATCATTTTTCAGGTCAATATCAACAGTACCTGCAAGTGCATATGCCACAACAAGTGGTGGTGATGCTAAGTAGTTTGCTTTTACAAGTGGATGAATACGACCTTCAAAGTTACGGTTACCAGATAAAACAGATGTTACTAATAAATCGTTTGCTGCGATTGCTTCTTCTAATTCCTCTGCTAACGGACCAGAGTTACCGATACAAGTCGTACAACCGTAACCAACTGTTTGGAAACCTAATTGATCTAAATATGTTGTTAAACCTGATTTATCTAAGTATTCAGTAACAACTTTAGATCCTGGTGCTAATGATGTTTTTACGTACTCAGGTACTACAAGCCCTTTTTCAATTGCTTTCTTCGCAACTAGACCTGCCCCAATTAATACGTATGGGTTTGATGTATTTGTACAGCTTGTAATTGCAGCGATTGCAATTGCACCTGTTTTCATCGTTACTTCTTTATCTTCTAATGTAACCTTCACTTCTTTATCGAACTCTTGCTCATTAAATCCAAGTCCTTGTGTTCCAACTGGTGCTACAACAGCTTTATGGAACGCATCTTTCATATCTGAAAGTGGAATTAAATCTTGTGGGCGTTTCGGTCCAGAAAGGTTAGATTCGATTGTATTTAAATCAATTTCAACAAGATCAGTGTAAATTGGATCTTTGCTGTCTGCTGTATAGAATAAACCATTTGCTTTACAGTATTCTTCAACAATGCGAATTTGCTCTTCATCTCTACCTGTTAAACGTAAGTATTCTAATGAAATATCGTCAATTGGGAAGAATCCACAAGTTGCACCGTATTCTGGTGCCATGTTTGAAATTGTTGCACGGTCAGCTAAAGGCATGCTCTTTAGTCCATTACCGAAGAACTCAACGAATTTACCAACTACACCTTTTTGACGTAATACTTGTGTTACTTTTAATGCAACGTCAGTTGCTGTAGTACCACTTGGAAGTGTACCAGTTAATTTCACACCGATTACTTCAGGTACTGGGAAGTATGAAGGCTGTCCAAGCATTCCTGCTTCCGCTTCAATACCACCAACGCCCCATCCAAGAACGCCGATACCGTTAATCATTGTTGTATGTGAGTCTGTTCCAACTAATGAATCTGGGTATGCAACTAAGTCACCTTCAGCATTTTTCACAGCATGAACAACTGGTGCTAAATATTCAAGGTTTACTTGGTGTACAATACCTGTAGCTGGTGGCACTGCGCGATAGTTATCAAATGATTTTTGTGCCCAGCTTAAAAATTTATAACGTTCTTCATTACGTTTAAACTCTAAGTCCATGTTGAATGCAAGCGCGTCTGCCGTACCCGCTCTATCAACCTGTACAGAGTGGTCAATTACAAGGTCTACAGTAATTTCTGGATTAATTTTATCAGGATCCCCGCCCATATCTGCCATTGCTTTACGAAGCGAAGCCAAATCTACAACAGCTGGAACACCAGTGAAATCTTGTAAAATTACACGAGATGGTTTAAATGGAACATCGATATCTTGCACATCTTTCGTTCCCCATTTCGCTAAATTTGTAACATGTTCTTCTGTAATTACACGTCCGTCTACTTGACGAAGTACTGATTCAAGTAAAACTTTCACGGAATATGGTAATTGAGATACGTTGCCAACCCCTGTATTTTCAAGCGCTTTCAAATCATAATAATGATACGTTTTTCCATCTACTTCAAAAGTTGCACGTGATTGAAATGGATTATGTTTGACCATTATGTTTCCCCCCTGTTAAACGTGACTAAGTTGTCTGAATATAAAATGTAGACAAACTTTTCAATACCTTACGATAATATCTTATTACAACTTTCTAAATAAGTAAATAATAAGAAACTTATAGATTATCATAAGTTTTCTTTATGTTTCTAAATTTGAATAGTGTTCACGCTCCTTATGAATACTATTACCATAAAGTAAAGTGCTCTATTAGTGCTTTACTTACAGTTCATACATACTATGAACTGCTCATCATTCAACATACAAAAAATATTATAGAGGTGAAATAAAATGGGTAAAAGAAAAGCAAATCATACTATTTCAGGAATGAATGCGGCATCTGCACAAGGACAAGCAACTGGTTACAATGAAGAATTTGCAAACGAACCTTTAACTCCCGCAGAGCGACAAAATAATAAAAAACGTAAAAAGAACCAGTAACAAAAAATCCCAAAAGGCATATTTTCCTTTTGGGATTTTTTCTAATGTTTATAACGTAGTAATTCCGAAACCGTTACAAATCGATATCCTTGTTTTTTCAGCTCAGGTAAAATTTTTGCTAGCGCTGCTACTGTTTGACTACGATCATTTCCTCCATCATGTAATAATACAATATCTCCACTTTTAGCATTTTTCACTACATGATTTACAATGGATTCAACCCCTGGATTCGCCCAATCACGTGGATCTTGATGCCACGACCATAGAACAGTTTGATAACCAGCTTCTTTCGCTGTTTTAAATACAGCATCGTTAATATATCCGCCAGGAGGACGGAATAGTAAAGGTTCTTTCACCCATTTTTTAAAAAATTTCTTTCCATCTAAAATATCATTTTCTAATTTTTCATCTGATGAATTACTCGCATACAAATGGTTCATCGTATGATTTCCAATTTCATGTCCCTCTTTTAACACTTGTTTCACTAAATATGGATTACGCTGAACTCGAAATCCAATCATAAAAAAAGTCGCTTCTGCTTTATATTGACGTAATAAATGTAAAATTTGTGTTGTATAAGTCGGATCTGGTCCATCATCAAATGTAATGGCAATAATCTTTTCATTATTAGGTACTTCCCATGTTACATAGCCAGTTGGTTCTAGCTCTTTTCTGAGCAACATTTTCGCTTCCACTTTTTCCACTTGAAATATATGTACTGCGCATAATAAAGAAAAAACCACTAAAAAAATTTTCTGTTTTAGCATAATGTTCATTAAAGTAGGAGGTTGTCGAATACACAACAACCTCATTTACTTTTCTAATTGATCTACATTTCGCATAATGTTTTGGAGATTATTTTCGTATTGCTCAAGTTGTGGACGTTGTGTTTCTGAAGCTACTTCTAACGCATTTTGAATCTGTTCATACGCTTCCTGAACCTCTTGGCGTAATTCTTTTAGATCATGACCGTAGTTTGGATCATTTTTCACAATGTTGTTAAATGCATGTTCTGCTTGTGTAACTCCTTGCTGCGCTGCTTGAAAAGCTTGTTGTTTATCTTTATGATATGGCATTATATAATCCCCTTTCCATAATAGTTAGTCCCATTTATCTTTACCTTTTTTTCTAAAAACATTCTCGTATAAATTTGCAAACTTCTCTCATTCTAAAGAGAAAGAGGAGGTGTCACATACAATGGAAAAAAACAATCGTGAAGCGAAAGAAAAAAAGGGACAACCTGAACCATTAAGCGGATCTCATAAAGTAAAAAACCGTAACCATTCACGCCAAAAAAATCATGCACATCATGATATGTAAAACAAAAGGTTCACACTAGCTACCTTTGTCACATACAATGTTTATATTTTTCCATTTATTCTTCACCCCTACTTCATTCATGCATAACATAGTATGAATTGAGATTTTACGGAGGGTGTCTTACATGGGCAAGAAAAAGAAGGATTGTCTTTTTCATGTTGATGGTTTCGAAGAATGGATGGATCAATTTTGTTCTGATTCTTGTAGTAACTTTAGTTTCCCAAATCAAATTCATATTGACCTTTGCGAAACTGAACAAGAGTACATTTTGGAAACAGATGTACCAAATGTATCCGAACAAAATGTAGTTATTAAAAAGATGGAGACAGGCCTAAATATTTGCATACTTCATAATAATAGTTCTTTGCAACGGATCATTCCTTTACCCGCTACTATTATTTATAAGAAGATGCTAGCCTGCTTAGAGAATGGATATTTAGCCATTCATATTTCCAAAAATGAAGTTGCTAATAAACATGAAAAAAAGGTTCTTTTTCAAATTGAGAATTAAAATAAAGTAAAGCTTTAATCAATGGGAGTTTTACTGCCCGCAAATAGCGGGATAAAGTGAAACTTTAATCAGTGGGGGCTTCATCCCCCACTGATTATTAGCCTTCACCAATCGGGCTTTTACGGGCAGTTGATCCCCCACCTAACTTCTTTGCTTTCACTGAATTTTTAGGTGTGGGTTCTTACTGCCCGTTAATGCGGGATAAATACAAAAATAAGCCCCAGTCATCTGCTGGGGCTTATTTTATTTCGCATGTAATTCTAAATTACAATTTCTATCATATCTTTTTTTCAATAAACCTTTTGTAACTACAAGTACAGGAAATGCTACAGTTGAAAATATAGCTAGTGCTGAAAATACTACAAACCCATTTTGATACCCGTAGTAATCGAGAAGCACTCCCCCAAACCATGGACCAATTACTGCTCCAATCCCTGAAAATCCCATTGCTCCAAAATATGTTCCTTTTAAATGTGAAACAGCTATATCATCAATAAATACATCTGTCATGGAAAACATTAAAACTTCTCCAATTGTAAAAATAATTGTGCAGACAGCAGCACCTAGCGTAGATTCTACTATTCCAAATCCAAACAATCCTCCGCTCACAAATAAAGTTCCAACCATAATTGATGTTAACGGTGTATACTTTTTACATATTTGAATAACAGGGTATTGAATTACGACTACAACAATCGCATTTAAAGCTAACATATACGAAAACAATGTCACTCCATCCTGAAATATATGTGCATTTGCAAAATATTGAGATACTGTTGTCGTTAAGTGTGAAAAGCCACAATTACTCAAAATAATACCGACTAAAGCAACTAAAAATACGACATCCTTTCGCAATATACGAACTGCATTTAACATTGTGACAGGCTTTTCTGTATTCACTTTCTTTTTTTCGATTGGATACTTCTTAAATTGGAACGCTAATATAGCTGTATATAGAATGTATACTCCAGCTGCTACTAAAAAAGGAATTGTAGATTTTGCACTTCCAATCTGTAACCCGACAAGTGGGCCAATCGCTACTCCAACATTTATTGCACCGTAACGCAAATTATATACGAGTAAACGATACTCTGGTTTCGTTAAATCTGATAATAATGCTCTTGACGTCGGCTCAAAAAAAGATCGACATAATCCATTTAAAGCATTTAATAAAAAGAAACTTAAAACATGATTTGCAAATGAAAAACCTATAAATACAAACACCCAAGCAATCATAGACCATATTATAATCATGTTTCGGCCGAATCGATCCGATAAATTCCCTCCGATAAAACTAGCAAACACTCCAACAAGTGCACTCGTTCCGATAATAGCACCCGTCATTCCAGCTGATACGCCTTTAACAGTCGTTAAATAAATTGCTAAAAATGGAATACTCATTGACGTGGCGAACCTCGCAAATAAAGTCCCTATTATAATTGTCATTCCTAACGGATGAATATTTTGTAACTTCCCTTTCATTGTTAAACCTACTCTCCCTATTTTCACATAAAAAAAGAAAGCAAAGGATCTGCTTTCTTTTCCCTTTTTATACTTGAGCTGTTGATACCCGAGCTGTTCTCGTTATTTCCATATCTATGCCATATGTAAACTGTAATTCTTTACAAACATCTTTAATTAAAATTACGACATTATACTTCTCATTAAATTGTAAAACGATATTTTCTACTTCTTCATATGTATACTTATATTCCCCTGTAATGACACTTTTTAAATCAAAGCATTCATTTATACAAAGTTGCACAAGTAGCTGGTCATATTTCTCTATTACATCTTCTTTCTTCCACAGTAACTCTTTTACATATAACCGATCAAACTTCACACTTTCTCGATTACAATCCGTTAAAATCCGGGTCATTTCATTTAATTCTCGATACAATTCAGAAATATTTTTGCTTAAACTAAGCAGTTTATCTACGCCGTTTTCATATAACATATTCATTCCACCCCCGCATTTTCTTCTTATTATAGCAAGAAAATTCTAAAAATAGTTTCTTTCTTCTGAAATATTAGGAAACTAATTTCAATTGCTTTACAATGAAACTAGTGAACGCGAAAGGGGAAAGAAAATTGGAGCAAAAATTATATTACACTGACGCTTATAAGCAAGACTTTACTACAAAAGTTATAAAGCAAGATTATGATAAAGACGGTAACTTATACGTCGTTTTAAACGAGACCGCATTTTATCCGACAGGTGGCGGACAACCGCATGATACTGGCACATTAAATGATATCGATGTAATCAATGTAGAAGAGATACATGGAGAAATTCGTCACTTCATTGTAGAAAAATTACATACAGAAGAAGTAGAAGGTAAAATCAATTGGGAGCGCCGTTTTGATCATATGCAGCAACATGCGGCTCAGCACATTTTATCTGCTGCTTTTTCGGACCATTTTAACATACCTACGATTGGATTCCACCTTGGTAAAGAAACGGTAACAATTGATTTAGAAACAGAAAATCTTCATGCGGAAACGGTTGAAAAAGCGGTACAAATTGCAAACAAAATTGTTTTTGAAAACCATCCAATCCGCACCCTGTGGATGAACTTAGAAGAAGCAAAAGCATTACCCCTTCGTAAAGAACCGACTTTAACAGAAAATATACGTGTTGTTATAATTGAGAACTTCGACTACAACGGCTGTGGCGGAACGCATCCGAAACGTACAGGTGAAGTAGGTCCTATTCAAGTACTAGGGTGGGAGCGCAATAAAGGTGGCATACGATTAACGTTTATCGCTGGTTGGCGCACACTAAATTTAATGGGCCAACAACTACAAATTATGAAAGATGTTTCTAAACAATTAAACAGTAGCGAGAGTGATATCCCCGCAAAAGTAGCACAACTTCTTACTTCTCAAAAAGAAAATGAAAAAGCACTACAAACAATGAATGAAAAATTATTATTTGCAGAGGCAAATGAACTACTTCAACAGCCTACGGAAATACATGCCGGCATACTTATTTCTAAAGTATTTACAAATCGTTCTATGCAAGAAATCGCAAAGCTTTCTGCCATTATTACAGAACAACAAGAGCATGCCATTACATATTTCGTTATTGAAAATGAGGACAAACTACAATGCATCCTCGCTTGTGGAAAAACAGTCACGCTCGAGATGAATGCTCTTTTAAAAGAGGCACTTCCTACAATTGAGGGAAAAGGTGGCGGAAATAAAAAGAGTGCGCGCGGTGGTGGGAAAGCGCTTATGACTGGGGACGAGTTTTTAAATCAGCTTGTTTCTTCTTTACAGTCGGCGGTATAAAACATGTTTATGAAGGATAGCTAACTGCTATCCTTCAACTATATTTACAAGCCTATATTTTGTTTCAAGCCTTGATAACTCCCTGCACTTGCAAAACCTTCACTTATAAGAGTTATAAAAGTTTCCGAAAAACCATATTGACTTAAATCTTTAATCGGTACCATTTGCACATCTTGAATTGGATTATGATCAAACTCATTAGAAGGTAGCGTAATTTCACCGTGAATCCTTTCAAGCAGAAACGTAATATGTAATAAAGATGGACTAGCATCTGGTTTATCACAAACATAGAGTAGCTTCTTAATTTTAACTTCTAAACCTGTTTCTTCTCTCATTTCTCGAATCATCGCTTCTTCTAACGTTTCACCATTCTCTACCGATACGATAAACTTAACTAAATCTATACAATTCAATCAAATTTACACAAGTTAGTGCTTCATCGTGTTCTCGCAACCCCGAAGGGACGAGGGGTATAACACTCCACACGAGGCAGTATCGTTACCTCCTATTATCAAGCATTTATTTTACCCATCTTGATAAATTTATCGAAGCATTTAAATCTCTATCGTGGTGGCTATTGCACCCAACACAACGCCACTCACGTATTTTTAAACTCCACTGTCCTTCTGGTTGAACTGAATGGTCGTATTTTACTCCGCAACATGAGCAAATCTTGCTTGAGGCGAACCATTTATCAGCTTTTACATACGCAATGCCATACTTCTCGCACTTGTATGACAAACATTGAAAGAAGAAGTTTAATTTTTGAAAGGAAAATGCTTTCGATAGTTTTTTGTTTTTTAACAGGTTTGAGATAGGTAAGTCTTCCACAACAATTCTCATTGGTTTGGTTTTCACCAAGTTAGCTGTTGCTTGATGGATATGGTTATTTCGGATATTCGTAATTTTCCTAGATAACCGCAGGTGCTCAGTTTTAGCTTTTTCATATCCGACAGACTGAATTTTTACACCTTTTTTAAATCTCCTAGACATATCTCTTTGCGCTGACTTTTTCCTTTTCAAAAGCTTTTTAACCTTGGCATCTTTGTTTATATTTCGTTCTTTCATACCATTAGAAGCTACAAACAGCCCTTTTAAACCAACATCCACACCAATCGACTCATTGGTTAGTTCTTGTGATTCAAAGTCTTCTTGGAACCCTACACTCATCCACCAGTGACGACCATCAAAGATAACTCTTGGATTGGATGGCTTTTTGTTTCTTGGTAGTTGTTGGCTTGTTTTCACTTCTCCAATAGACTGAATATGAACTACTTTCTTTCCTATAATCAGTCTTTCATAATTGGCATAAAATCCTT
>NZ_QOZX01000058.1:0-40990 GCF_008368895.1 Bacillus sp. BB081 | reverse complement strand
CACGCAATTGATTATTATAAAATATCTAAAAAACAATTAAGTGAAATTGATGTATTAGAGAGTCGCATTATGATAGAAGATATAAAACCATTTGAAAAAGTGGAAGAGCTATTAAAGTTTGCCGATAAAAATGTCATTATGAAGAAATACTTCGTAGACATGGTTACAATTGACGATGGTTTCCCACGAAAACCGAACGCTTTATCTTATGATTATTTGCATAAAAAGCACAGTATTGATTTAGCTATTGGTGATAGAGAATTAGATTTATTACCTGCAAAAGAATTAGGTATTTCAACATGTATGTTTCAAGGGAACTGTGATGTAGCGGATTATTCTTTAGCACATTACTCGGAATTTTTTAAGGTAGTGATTGATAGAGAGGTTATTTTATAAATAATTTAAATAAAACCTCTACTTTTTGCTTGAAAGTAGAGGTTATTTTCTATGCTTTATAAAAATTAATACTATCTAGTACATAGAAGGAGATTAGTATAACAATTTGAATTATATAGTTATAGATAAATCTACAGATAAAAAGATTTCAATAAAGCGAGTGATCCCATGAGTATTTTTATTTTAGAAGATGATGTCATACAAGCACGGCAAATGAAGCGGTTAGTTGAAGAGGTTTGTGAGGAGTATATGTTGCCTTTTGATTTTATAGAGGTAACTAGTAAAAGTGAAAACATTATTACGAACATTCCTAAGGCGAGGTATGTCCCAATCTATTTTTTAGATATAGAGATAAAAAGAGAAGAACGTAAAGGGTTACAAGTGGCACAAGAGATACGAAAGTATGATACGCAAGGAATTATTGTGTTTGTAACGACGCATTCTGAATTTGCACCTATTTCATATCAATACATGGTATCAGCTTTAACTTTTATTGATAAAGGGTTGCCATACGAGGAGAGGCGTAACGTTTTTGAACAATGTTTACTCCAATATGAAGCGCGTAATAAGCATATTATTCCGCCCGATGACTTTATCGTTGAAAATAGTAATGCAACTGTGCGGGTTCCGTTTCATGAAGTTGAATATGTTATGACCGATGAACCGCACCGTTTAGCATTAGTGACGTTAGATCGAATTGTTTATTTTTATGGGACTTTAAAAGAAATTGAATTAGTAGATGAACGTTTATTTCGTTGTCATCAATCATATATCGTGAATACGAAGCAACTGTCTTCTTACGATGCGAAGCAAAAAATGATAGTTTTAAAAAGCGGGAAACGCATTCCAGTATCACGGCGCTTAGTGAGTAAAGTACGTAACATATTAAAGGGTGAGATGTAATGTATATTTATGATTTATTTGCAATACTGCTTACTAGTATGAGCCATACGTTTTTATATATTCAATTAATCCGGTACAATAGATTATCAGTTAGAATGTTAATAGCTTTAAGTGCAGTATTCATTATTTTACTTGCTATTGTCGTAACAGTAACGAGATATCCAGAATTGAATAGTACCATTGTGTTATTTCTAATAAGTTTAGGATTAATGCAAAATGAATTAAAACTTAAGCATAATGTATATTTTGCACTAGTGAGCATGGTGATTATAACGTTAGTAAAAATGTTGCTTTTCGATTTAGGAATGAAAATCTTTATGTTAACGCCATTCAATTTATATTTATGGACAGGAAGCATGATTCACCTTACCGTATCGACATTTACTTTTATCGGTATTTTTGTAGCCCGTAAAAGAATCCAAAAAATTGCTCAATATATAGTAGGTAGTCCGCTATACTATGTAACTTATATATTATTAATTGCCGGATTTATTATTGAACTAATTTTAACTCAGCCATCTTCTGCGTTATTAGCACAATTAAATCAACAATACAGTGAAGTAAGTTATATTTCAGCGATTATTATATTTTTATTATTACTAATCATTGTGCTAATAAGCTCACACTTATCGAAAGAAAAGTTACGAGAAGAGCACGAAAAACGTTTAGATAAAGAGTTATTAGATTATGTAGAGAAATTAGAGGATATGCACGATGAGCTTGCTAGTTTCCGTCATGATTATATGAATATATTACTATCGTTAGAAGAGGGCATACGTATAAAAAATGTGAAAGAAATTGAGCAAGTGTACTATGATGTTATAGCTCCTACGTTAAAAACAATAAATGATCATGAACTTGATATTGCGAAATTATCTCGCGTACATATCCCTGAAGTGAGAAGTGTATTAAGGGCGAAAGTTAGCACTGCCCAGCACCAACAAATAAAAATAATGCTCGATATACCAGAGAATATTGAAAGTGTTTCGATGACGGTTATTTCATTTATTCGCATCATTTCAGTTTTGGTAGACAATGCAATTGAAGAAGCAGTACATAGTGAGGAAAAGATATTGCAAATCGCATTCTTTGAAATGGATTCACGACAATATTTTATCGTGCGTAATAGTTCAAAGAGTGAAGCGATTGATTTGCAAAAAATTTATGAGAAAAACCATTCAAGTAAAGAGGGGGCTAGAGGATACGGGTTATTCTCATTAAAACGTATCATGAATAAAACAAATAATGCGACGTTAGAAACAACTTATGTACGTCCTTATTTCACGCAAACATTCATATTAAAAGAGATAAAATGACCATCTATGATGAAAATGAAACCGAATAGGAAAGAACTACATACTTTCTTCACTCGTTTTTATACACTTCAAGTAAGAGGTGAAGCGAGATGAATGGACTTATTTTTACAACAATGATTTGCTTTGGTTTACCGCTTGTAGCACTTTTATATGCTGTTTGGAAGAAACGCTATATTCCATATATGTTAGGTGTATTGGCTTTTGTTGTATCGCAAATATTGATCCGCATACCAATACTGAATTATGTAAATGGAACTAGCACAGATTTTCAAATGTTTTCAATAATGCAGCCTGTATTATTTGTACTTTTGCTTAGTTTATCAGCTGGAATTTTTGAAGAGATAGCTCGTTTTATCGCAATGCGTTATTTTATGAAGCAACGAGATTGGCAGTCTGGTTTTTTATTTGGAGCAGGGCATGGTGGTATTGAAGCGGTGTTGATAGTTGGTATCCCGGTAATATCCCTATTATTGTCACAAACAGTCATTCAAAATGGTGACAGTTATTATTTCGGCGGTATTGAGCGCATCTTCGCGATGGTATTGCATATTGGACTTTCCTTCATTATATTACAAGCTGTCGTCCAAAAGAAATTCCGTTATGTTGTCTATGCAATTCTCATCCATGGAACTGCAAATGCATTAGCTGGCATTATATCGCTATATGTACCAGGGAAAAGCGGGATCATAATGTCAGAAGTTTCAATAGCAATTTATGCTTTACTCGTTTTTAGTTATAGTTTCACTTTAAAAAGAAAGGGTGTATGAAAATGAGAAGAATGTTACTTATTATTATAAGTGCTATCGCGGCGTTCGCGCTTGCAGCATGTACCGGTAATAAAGTAGATGAAAGTACGTCAAAAAACTTTATTCCAAAGGCGGAAGAAATTGTATCATTACTAAATGAGGCGAAGTATAAAGACGTACACGAAAAATTTGATAGTAAAATGAAAGCTGGATTGCCAGAAGAAAAAATGAAAGATCTTACACCTGTAATTGAGAAAGCCGGTACGTTCGAAAAAATTGAGAAAAAATCGATTGAAGAAAAAGATGGTTCATATACTGTTATTCTTGTAGCGAAATATAGTAAAGAACAACGGACATTCATTATAACTTATAATAATAAAGAAGAAATAGCAGGTTTATATATTAACTAAAAACAGATACAGTGGAAGTTCTCGCTGTATCTGTTTTTTTATGTTAACCAAATTATGGATATTTATGCTAATATGAACTCATAGCTATAGAGAAGGGGTGTGAGTATGAAAACTGAAATAGTTCCTAAAAAGAAGTACAGCATAATAAGCTACATATCTTTACTCATCGGCATTTTATGTTTTCTATTCGTTTTTATAACGCCAACAAGGATAGCGAATGCAGGTAATATAGTGGGAGATTATATTACAGTCGCACTCACAGTTGCAGGAATTATACTTTCTATCATTACGATGACGAAAAAAGCAGAGAAGAAGGGGATTGCTATTCTTTCATTAATACTGTCCTCATCATTTTTTATATTTTGGATCATCGCAATTATTTTATTGTTTACTGGTCAAATTAGTTTTGCGCCGTAATATTTAATAAAAAGAGTCCTTCTCGTATGAAGGACTCTTTTTATTCGGTATCTTCCGGTTGATATTCTAAAATATCCCCTGGTTGGCATTCTAACGCTTTACAAATAGCATCTAAAGTTGTAATTCTAATTGCTTTTGCTTTTCCATTTTTTAATATAGAAAGGTTAGCCATTGTAATTCCAACCTTCTCTGAAAGTTCAGTTACACTCATTTTTCTTTTCGCTAACATTACATCAATATTAATTATTATTGCCATGTTATTCACCTCAGACCGTTAAATCATTTTCTGATTTTATATCTATCGCATCTTTTAAAAGTCTTTGGAGAACGGCAGCAAAGACTGCGATAACTATTGAAGCAAAGATAAGGATCATGCCAATTATTATAATACCTGGTGCATCATCTCTCTCTGCTACAAGATAGAAAAGCGGCATACCTACTACATATAATACACTAATTGTAATAGCACATTGTTTTATCTTTTTTAAAGCTCTAACAGATAATTTCGAGAAGGCGTTCCCCTTATCAATGTAGCTTACAAGTTTAAAGGCTTGATATAGAGCAAAATAAAAAGGTATCACCGTTGCATATAGATTGATTAAAACAAGATATTTTATATATGCAATATCCGGGTATAAGTCCGCTGTGTAATTCCCAATATTAGGAATTAAAAATATACACAAAGCAAAAACAGGAATACCGATAAGGATAATTGCTGTCTTTAAAAAGAGTGTTGATCCTTGTTTCATATAAAGCACCTCATTTTTAAATTATCATATTAATTTAACATAAATTTTATCGTTTAACAATAAATTCTTATTTATTTCAATCGGATTTTTATTGAGAAACAAATTTTAGTGAAGAGAATGATAAGACGTTTTTATAAAAAAGGTGTGGTCTCTAGTTATTTGAACATAAAAAGCTATGATATGTACCGTTCGTTGCTTTACTAATAAAAGAAAGTAAAGGTAATGATTGTTAGCTTCATGAAAATTGGGGACTAATAAAATATATATATAGGTTGTGGAAATCTTTTTGTATATAAATGAATGTGAAACATATGGAGGAACAACAATGTCGAATTTGAGTTTATTGATGAAGAGGTTACTGTTAGTAGGAACAATCACACTAAGTATGTTATGTACGGAAAGCATGATGAATTACCATACGGTGGAAGCTAAGGTGAAACAAGTAGAACGGCAACCGAAAAATGTAATCATAATGGTTATGGACGGAACGAGTTCTTCAGCAACGACATTAGCTCGCTTGTATAAAGGGAACCCACTTGCACTAGATGAAATTGTAACAGGAGGAGTTCGTACCTATTCGGCGGAATCAGCTATAACAGACTCAGCTCCAGCAGCTACAGCTTTAGCGACGGGGAATAAATCGAATTCAGGATATGTAGGTATATTACCTTCTATTGTAAGTTCACCTGGCTTAAAATCAATAAAAGAAGAGGACAAGTTACGGCCAGTTGCCAATGTTTTAGAAGGTGCCAAACGTACTGGTCGTGCAACTGGAATTGTTGCTACAGCTGAAATTCAGCATGCTACTCCCGCTGGATTTTCTGCTCACCATATTAACCGTAAGCGTTTTGACGTAATTGCGGAGCAGCAAGTGTATCAAAATATAGATGTCGTATTAGGTGGGGGAAAAGAGGCACTGCTACCTATAAAAAGAAAAGATGGTGAAGATTTAGTAAAGGTGATTCAAGACAAAGGATACGACTTTGTTGAAACGAAAGATGTATTATTGAACTCTAAATCTAAGAAAATTTGGGGCTCTTTCTCACATAATGCTCTTGCGTTTGATATGGATCGTGAAGCAACAAATCCGGAGCAACCAACACTTTCTCAAATGACGGAAAAAGCAATTCAAACACTATCAAAAGATAAAGATGGTTTCTTTTTATTTGTAGAGGGAAGTAAGCCAGACTGGGCAGCTCATGTGAACGATCCAATAGGGATGATTAGTGATGTATTAGCATTTGATAACGCAGTTGCAGAAGCATTGGAATTTGCAAAAAAAGATGGTAATACGATGTTAATAGCTGTAACTGATCATGGTAACAGCGGTATTTCTATTGGGAATGCGAATACGACAAAAGGCTATAATATTACGCCGGTCTCTGCATACATTGGTCCATTAAAAAAATCGAAAATGACACTTGAAGGTGCTACAAATAAACTAAAATCTGATTTATCAAATGTAGAAGATGTAGCTAAATTATACGGTTTGGACAATTTAACTTATGATGAAAAAGAAAGAGTAAAAGCAGCAAAAAAGAAATCGGATGTAGGTCCAATACTTACTACATTATTGGCCAATCATGCGAACATAGGCTTCACAACAGGAGGCCATACAGGTGAGGATGTGTTTTTATATTCTTACGGTCCTCAAAAGCCAAACGGTTTGATCCAAAACATAGACATTGCGAAGACGATGGCGAAAGCAATGGGCTTTAACTTAGAAGAAGTAACAAACAAATTATTTGTAGAGAGTGAATTAGCCTTTAAACGAAAAGGTGCAACAGTAACAATAGATAATACTGATGCAGAAAACCCGGTGCTCATAGTAAAACGTAATAATGTAAAAGCTCAATTATTTGTAAATAAAAATATAATTCGTATTAAGAATAAAGAATATGAATTAGGTAGTGTCGTTGTAGAAAGCAATGGCAAGTTCTATATACCAGAAGAAGCAATCCGCTTATTCATAAAGCATTCTCGTTAAAAAAATGCCAATTCCTTAGCAAGTACTTAGGAATTGGCATTTTTTGTGTAGATGAAATTTCATTCGAAAACAAGAGTAAAGGGAATCGCTGTTTCTACAAAAATATTCTCTACGTTTATAAGTTATTGTGAATGAGGATTTTGCAATATTAGACCTATTGCTATCATATATTTTTCGCCCTGCCTAAAAAAATATTTCTCAACATTCTCTTTGTTGAAAAAGATTGAATATTCGTATTATAACGAATATTATGTTGTTATCGGCAAAAAACGATAATTTGCAGACACTGGGGAGGAAATACATTGAAAAAGAAATTAAAACCATTAGCGGTATTAACAACAGCAGCAGTACTAAGTGGTACGTTTGCTTTTGGAGGTCATGCAGCGTATGCTGAGACACCAACATCATCTCTACCAATAGATGAGCACTTAATACCAGAGGAACGTTTGGCAGAAGCGCTGAAACAACGGGGAGTAATTGATCAATCTGCATCACAAGCTGAGACATCAAAGGCTGTCGAAAAATATGTTGAGAAAAAGAAAGGGGAAAACCCTGGAAAAGAAATCTTGACAGGAGATAACCTTACGCAAGAAGCTTCAGATTTTATGAAAAAAGTAAAAGATGCAAAAATGAAGGAGAATGAACAGGCGCAGCAACCAGAAGTAGGACCAGTTGCTGGACAAGATGCAGGATTGAATTCTAGAAAATTAAATGGAAAAGTACCTACTACACCAGCGAAGCAAGCTGAGTACAATGGAACTGTTCGAAAAGATAAAGTACTTGTTTTACTCGTAGAATTTAGCGATTTTAAGCATAATAATATTGATCAAGAACCGGGTTATATGTATTCTAAGGACTTTAATCGTGAACATTATCAAAAAATGTTATTTGGTGATGAGCCATTTACGTTATTTGATGGATCGAAGATTAATACATTTAAACAATATTATGAAGAACAATCTGGCGGAAGCTACACAGTTGATGGAACTGTAACAGAATGGCTTACTGTTCCAGGAAAAGCGTCAGATTATGGTGCGGATGCGGGTACTGGCCATGATAACAAGGGGCCTTTAGGACCAAAAGATTTTGTGAAAGAAGCATTAAAAGCAGCGGTAGCAAAAGGCATTAATTTAGCTGATTATGATCAATTTGATCAATACGATCAAGATGGTGATGGAAATAAAAACGAGCCAGATGGAATTATTGATCATTTAATGGTTGTACATGCGGGCGTAGGTCAAGAAGCTGGCGGCGGCAAATTGAAAGATGATGCGATTTGGTCTCATCGTTCAAAACTAGGCTCAAAGCCATATGCAATTGATGGTACAAAATCTTCAGTTTCAAATTGGGGCGGAAAGATGGCTGCATATGATTATACAATTGAGCCTGAAGACGGAGCAGTTGGTGTGTTTGCACATGAGTACGGTCATGATTTAGGCTTACCAGATGAATATGATACAAAGTATTCAGGGCAAGGTGAACCTGTTGAATCATGGTCCCTTATGAGCGGCGGTAGCTGGGCTGGAAAAATTGCGGGAACAGAGCCAACAAGTTTCTCGCCACAAAATAAAGAGTTTTTCCAAAAGAATATGAAGGGTAACTGGGCGAATATCGTTGAGGTAGATTATGATAAACTGCGCACAGGAATCGGTACTGCAACATTTTTAGATCAAAGTGTTACAAAATCAAAACGACCAGGAATCGTTCGTGTTAACTTGCCAGACAAAGATATAAAAAATATCGAATCAGCATTTGGTAAGAAGTTTTATTACAGCACAAAAGGAAATGACATTCATACAACACTTGAGACACCAGTATTTGACTTAACGACTGCAACGGATGCTAAGTTTGATTATAAGGCATTTTATGAATTGGAAGCGAAGTATGATTTCCTTGACGTAAATGCGATTGCAGAAGATGGAACGAAGACACGTATTGATAGAATGGGCGAAAAAGATGTAAAAGGCGGCGTAGATACAACAGATGGTAAGTGGGTTGATAAATCATACGATTTAAGCCAATTTAAAGGAAAGAAAGTAAAACTGCAATTTGAGTATGTAACAGATATTGCAGTAGCTTATAAAGGATTTGCGTTAGACAATGCAGCATTAACTGTAGATGGAAAAGTTGTTTTCTCTGATGATGCAGAAGGACAGCCAGCAATGACGCTAAAAGGATTTACTGTGTCTAACGGATTTGAACAGAAAAAACATAACTACTATATCGAGTGGCGAAATTACGCTGGGTCTGACACGGCGCTACAACATGCACGTGGTCCAGTATTTAATACAGGAATGGTTGTATGGTATGCGGATCAAAGCTTTACAGATAACTGGGTAGGCGTTCATCCAGGCGAAGGATTCCTTGGGGTAGTAGATTCTCATCCAGAGGCAATCGTAGGAACATTAAATGGACAACCAACTGTGAAGAGCAGTACGCGTTATCAAATTGCCGATGCGGCATTCTCGTTTGATCAAACGCCAGCATGGAAAGTAAATTCGCCAACCCGCGGTATCTTTGATTATAAAGGATTGCCAGGCGTTGCGAAATTTGATGATTCTAAGCAATACATCAACAGTGTTATTCCAGATGCCGGACGTAAGTTGCCGAAACTTGGATTGAAGTTTGAAGTAGTAGGTCAAGCTGAAGACAAGTCTGCAGGTGCAGTTTGGATCCATCGCTAAAATAAAATGAAAAGGAGCTGCCATAAGTCGGTGAAACCTGACTTATGGCAGCTCTTTTCTTCTTGTGAGAAAAAACTGTTACATAAATACAAATCGAAAAAAATTACCATTTTAAAAAATGAAAAGATGTGCAGAAGTGAAAAAGTCCTCTGCTTTTATATATATTTATTGGAAAAAATAGATGTTTCTTTTATAATTGAAATGCTCCATCAGTCCGATTATATAAGGTTTTTTGACCGTAAGTAATTTGTAAGTAATGAGTAAGAAAAAAGAGATTTTTATATTATATAATATTTATTACAGCTACTTTTAACACCTGATACTAATAGTATGCTATAATGTGAATTAGCAACATAAAGGAAAGGAATTAGACCAATGACATTAGAAAATACTAAAAATTTAAAAAAACAAGTTGCTCCGTATGAAAAATCAACGATTAAAAAAAGTGTGTGGCAACTTATTAACACAATTGTGCCGTTCATTATTTTATGGTACCTTGCTTATAAAAGTTTGTCCGTTTCTTATTGGTTATCGTTAGTTCCATCTCTGTTAGCCGCGGGTTTTATGACACGGATTTTCATTATTTTTCATGATTGTACCCATTATTCATTCTTTAAAAGTCGACCTGCAAATAGAATCGTAGGGACATGTATGGGTGTGTTAACTTTATTCCCGTTTGATCAATGGGGACATGAGCATTCTATTCATCACGCTACAAGTGGTAATTTGGATAAGCGAGGTACAGGAGATATTTGGACGCTTACAGTTGATGAATATTTAGCTGCTCCATTTAGACTGCGTTTAGCATATCGCTTATATCGCAATCCGTTCGTTATGTTTGGATTAGGTCCGATTTATGTTTTCTTACTTAAAAATAGATTTAACCGAAAAGGTGCTAGACAGAAAGAACGTATGAATACGTATTTGACGAATATTATAATCGTTGCTTTAATAGCTATACTTTGCTGGGCAATTGGGTGGCAATCGTTTCTGCTAGTGCATGGTACGATATTCTTAATAGCAGGTTCAGTAGGAATTTGGCTGTTTTACGTACAGCACACATTCGAAGATTCTTATTTTGAAGAGGATAAAGATTGGGAATATGTGAAAGCGGCAGTGGAAGGAAGTTCATTTTATAAACTTCCAAAAATCTTGCAATTTCTAACTGGTAATATTGGATTCCATCATGTTCACCATTTAAGTCCAAGAGTACCTAACTATAAACTAGAAGAGGCACACAATAATACGCTTCCGTTAAAAAATGTACCAACGATTACACTTGCTACAAGCTTACGATCACTCCGTTTTCGTCTTTGGGATGAGAAAAGTAACAATTTTGTTACCTTTAAAGAATTCAAAAAAATAATTAAAAACAATGTTTCTGTTCGAGTGAAATCTGAACTATAATTTCATCGTATATAAAAAACTCTCCTTAATCATTTTCGATTTAAGGGGAGTTTTTGTTTAATTATTATATGATCGATATTGAGGAGGAGGAATGCTTATGTGTAGGTATAAATATAAAGAGACAGTAATTATATTATGTAAACAAATAGCAGAGTATTACCAGAACTTCGCGTATGAACAACTAATTCATGTTACATCAATGAAGGATGAGATTATTAAGAGATTAACTAAAGAGGGGAGAGAAAAAGAAATACAAGAAACTTTACGTGGAATTAAGAAGCCACAGATTCGTAAAGAACTAGCTTATTTAGAAGGAGAAGGATTCAAAGATTATATGAATGACATGAATATAGCCCAAAAGTATGCTGAGTTCAATCGTAAAGCAATGATTGATGAAATTGTCACTAAAATGGATTGGAAAGTAACTGATCAATTTACTACAATACATAACTATATTGACATGGAAAATATGATTCTACGAAAAGGTGCTATTTCAGCTCAGAAAGATGAACGAGTAATTATTCCAATTAACATGAGAGATGGTTCAATTATTGCATTTAGTAAAGGTAATCCAGACTGGAACTTTTCTGGTCCGCACGGGGCAGGACGTATCATGAGTCGTAAGAAGGCTAAAGAATTATTGAGTCTAGAGGACTTCCAAAATACGATGAAAGAGGTTTGGACTACATCGGTAGTAGAGAGCACAATTGATGAGGCACCAATGGTATACAAGCCAATGGATGAAATTATAACAAATACAAAAGAAACGATAGATATAAAGCACATTATTAAGCCATTATATAATTTTAAAGCGAATTAGAAGGGATAAATAAGCAGCCAGAAAAAACTATTTTTCGTATTTTTTGTTTGGAAACAATCTAATCAAGGGAAGTAGTTTCATTTTATTGCGATGGGATAGAAAAAGTCGATTTCCTGTGGAGTTAAGAAATCGACTTTTTTATTTATTTTGTTGGATGAAAGCAACCGTTAGCTTAATAGCAACGGATTATAACCGTCTATTTCTCCCAAAGCTCAATTAGACGACCTTCAGGATCTTTAATCCAAATAAACTTTCCGAACTCACTAATTTCTTCTTTCTTTTCAAGAGGTACACCAATATGTTCAAGATGCTGTATAGTCTCATTCATATTATGTACTTGAAAATTTAACATAACTTGCTGTTCTGTTGGAAAATAATTATCATCTTCGGTAAAGAAAGAAAAAATAGTTTCATTTCCTAATTGGGGTTTAATCACAGTACCATTCCAATTGTCTATTTCAATTTTTAACACTTCACTGTACCATTTTTTTATAACATCAATATTTTTAGTTCTCCAAAATATTCCCCCGAAACCTTTTATCATCGTATATAACTCCTGTCTATTTAAAAATTTTTAAGTATTATATATTCAATATATCAAAACAGTAATAGTAAGGAAAATCAATAACGTATTAAAGGTTAAAAATCCAATTACTAGTATTGTAGTATTTACCGCATTATGGAAATCGGTATCATTTTTCAAAGAACTTGCAATCCAAGTAAAGATATATAGTATCACTGAATCGTATGAGGTAATGAATGAAAAGGGAATAGAACAAATGCCAATTATAAAAGACCGCATATGAAATGAAAGCCATGTGCGGTCTTTTATATATAAGTATAGTATTACATAGTCTCGCTAATTTTACTTTCACTATGAGTGTTAGTAGCAATTCTTTTCTTAACTTTAAAGTGATAGTAAGTATAACAAAAAATGATAAACGGTACAGTGCAATAGATTCCAAGTCGTTGTTCTGGGATAAAAATAAGACTGATTAATATAATGCCATACAATCCAAAACCAAGAATTGGTACAAGTGGATAAAGTGGAGTTTTAAATTTTAAGTCTTCTAATTTTCCACCGTCTGCTAAATAATGTTTACGGAAAAAGAATTGAGAGACACAAATTGACATCCAAACAATGATTGTAATGACGCCAGAAATGGAAATTAACCATAAGTAAACTGTTTCAGCAGCTACAACGCTTGTTAAAAGAGAAAAAGCAGAAATAGAAATTGTCAAAATTAAAGCGTTTAAAGGTATTCCTCGTGAAGATAATTTTTTTAAAAAGGCCGGAGCCATTTCATTTTTTGATAATGACCAAAGCATGCGAGTTGCGGCGTACAGTCCAGAGTTTGCGACAGAAAGAACAGCAGTAAGAATAACAAAATTCATAATATCAGCTGCATATGGAATACCGATATTATCAAATACAGCAACGAATGGGCTCTTTGTTAATCCTGCTTCTTCCCAAGGAATTAAAGCAACAAGAACAAAGATTGCTAAGACGAAGAAAAACATCGTGCGCCATATAATATTTCTAATAGAACGAGGTAAAGTTTTTGCTGGATCTTCACTTTCACCTGCTGCGATTCCGACAAGTTCTGTACCTTGGAAGGAATAATTGACTGTAACCATTGTTAATAGAATAGCTGCAAGTCCATTTGGGAATAAACCGCCATGATTTACGAAATTTGATAATAAAGGGGCTGGTTCGTCGCCTTTTAAGTCAATAAAACCGAACATAGCGGCACCGCCAAGGATAATAAAAGCTATAATGGCAGATACTTTTATACTTGAAAACCAAAATTCTGTTTCTGCATAACTACGAGCAGATAATGCGTTAATAGTGAAGATAGTAACGCCAAATATTAAACACCAAACCCAAACAGGAATATCAGGAAACCAGCGCTGCATTGTAATGCCGGCAGTTGTAAATTCAAGACCGGTCGTATTCGCCCAGCTTAGCCAATACAACCATCCGATTGTAAAGCCAGTTGCAGGATTGATGAACTTAGTTGCATATTCCTGAAAAGAACCTGAAACAGGCATGGCTACAGCAAGTTCACCAAGACAAAGCATAACGAAATACATTAATAATCCACCAGCCATAAAGGCAAGTACGGATCCACCAGGTCCAGCTTGACTTATAATAAAACCAGATCCGTTAAATAACCCCGTTCCAATCACACCACCGAGTGCAATCATGAATAAGTGTCTACTTTTCATCGTACGTTTTAATTCATTGTTTGTATTACTTACTTGCGTCATTGTTTTCCTCACTTTCGTAGTTGATAGAATAAAATTTGATGTTTTTCCGTATTGTGGAATGTATTCCGTGATGTGAAATCTTGTTATAATTTTCAGATAATTAAAAAGAAAAGTCAATATTTTTTTGTTCGCGCTTACAAATTGTTATCAGTGGCATTTTTTATTTTTAGAAAATTGAATAATTAGATTGATTTCATTTTGAATTTTTGTTAAATTGATAGGTAATTGAGCGTACTAACATATTACAATTCAAGTTGAGGTGAGTTATGGTACAGTCCATTGATCGAGCGATAAGTATTATAAAGTTGTTAAATTCTACTAATGAAAAAGAGTATTGGGCTATTTCTGATATAGCGGACAGAACACATCTCCCAGTTAGTACAGTACATAGATTACTTAACTCTTTAATCGAGCATGGGTTAGTTACGCAAATTTCAGAAACGAAACAGTACAAAATTGGGCCAATGTGGATGGAAGTAGGATTACGTCAACTGGAGAAGGTAGACTACAGATCGGTTGCAAGAGAAGTGATGAAGCGATTGGCCTCTGAAGTGGAAGAAAGTGTTTATTTGAACATTCCAAATGGAACACATTCTATTATCATTGAAAGAATGGATAGCCCTTTAAAAATTCGAGTTATTGATAACTTAGGGGAACAAATTCCACTTTCAATTGGTGCCGCAAATAAAACGATGCTTGCCAATATGAAAACGAATGAAATGGAACATATTGTAGAACATTTACTTTCTTCATTACCAGAACAAAAGCACATTCTTTTAGATCAAATAAAGCAAATAAAAACTGAAGGATATGCGGTAAGTTATGGTGAAAAAACAGAAGGGACAGCTTCAGTAGCTGCACCTATTATCGGATTTAATCATAAAGTAGTAGGAGCATTAAGTGTTGGGTTAATTAGTCATCGCATAAATGATGATCGACTATCTTTTCTTATTAGTAAGGTAAAACAAGCAGCTCATGAAATATCAATAAAAATCGGCAGTACATCAGAACTATAATTTTGATAACTGTCGTCATTTTTTATTCATATACTGGAATTCATTTTCACAATGCGGAAAAATAGGGGGATTTATATGTCAAAGTGGCAATCAAAAGAACAATTGATTCAATTATTAAGCAGTCTTGTTGAAATTCCTAGTATTACAGGTACAGAAGCTGAAGTGATATTGCCAGACTTTGTTGTGGAACAATTATCTGATTTACAGTACTTCAAAGAAAACCCGCATCATTTGCAAAAAAATCCGACGGGGGACGGACGATATTTTGTTACAGCCCTAGTGAAGAAAAGCGATAGTACAAAAAATACCGTAATTCTAGTTAGTCACTTTGATGTTGTAGATGTGCAAGATTACGGAGTTTGGAAAGAAGATGCATTTAATCCTAAAAAGTTAACATCTATGTTTTATTCTCATAAAGATGAATTACCAGATCATGTACGTGAAGATATAGAACAAGGAGATTGGCTGTTTGGCAGAGGAACAATGGATATGAAATGCGGCCTCACATTACAAATGGCAATGATTGAGCAAGCTTGTGAAGGCAGATTTGATGGGAATGTTCTTTTATTAGCTGTTCCAGATGAAGAAGTAAACTCTGTAGGGATGAGGGCTGCTGTTCCAAGACTACTAGAGTTAGCAAGAGAACATGACTTGGATTATAAAACAGTATTAAATTCAGAGCCTATGTTTTCACGACATCCTGGTGACCAAAATAAGTATATTTACACTGGTTCTATTGGTAAAGTGTTACCTGGATTTCTTTGCTATGGTAAAGAAACACATGTAGGTGAACCATTTGCAGGTTTAAATGGGAGTTATATGGCTGCTTTATTAACGGCTGAATTAGAATTGAATACGGACCTTTGTGATGTTGTAGAAGGAGAAGCAAGTCCTCCGCCAACTAACTTACTTCAACGGGACTTAAAGGAGGATTATTCTGTACAAATTCCGCATCGTGCAGTCACATTATTCAATTTGTTTTTACTAGAAAAAACGATGACAGATGTCGTTTCATTGTTACGTCAAAAAGTAACGAAAGTAGCAGAGAAAATAGAAGAATCATACGAGAAGCAAGCATATCGTTTTTCTAAATATAATCCGTTTATACCGCCTAATATGAAAGTAAATGTTTTAACGTATGAAGAGCTTATCGCTTATGCAATTGAACAACATGGGCAAGAGAAAATAGATGATATTCAATCTAGTATAATAAAAAATAGAGAAGATAAAGATGATCGTGCGGTAACAATTGATTTAGTAGATAAACTATCTATTTTATGTAAAGAAAAGGCGCCGATGATTGTACTTTTCTTTGCTCCACCATATTATCCAGCTGTAAGTTCACGCAACAATCCGTTAATTAAAGATGTAGTTGCAGAAATGGAAAAGTATGCTCACTACAATCATAATATTACATTTGAAAACCAAAACTATTTTGGAGGAATTTCAGATTTGAGCTATGTGGGCTTACAGAATCCACTAGATTCAATGAGTTCACTTGTAGACAATATGCCATTATGGGATAAAGGTTATTCGATTCCACTTCAGGATCTAGAAGAGTTTGACGTTCCGGTATTAAATATGGGGCCGGTAGGAAAAGATGCACATCAATGGACAGAACGTTTAGATGTAAATTACGCATTTGAAACGCTATTAGATATGTTACCGAAATGCATTGAAAAATTATTAGTTTCTAATAAAATTACACAAGCGTAGTAGGGAATAAGGAAGGGATAAAACTAAAATCTCAAAAGAAGATACAAATGAAATTATTGTAGTATAATCAAAAGAACGGACAAACTCAAGTATCTATGAGTTTGTCCGTTTATCATTTAGTGCAAGCGAGAGAGTATGTAATCCACCGTTTTCTAATTAAATTCATAGCTAACGTGATCTCTTTTATAGTTTTACTTTTTCGTTTGACCAGATAGTTCAACAGACTTTTGTGTACAGCGCTGCATTGCTGAAATAATTGCAGTTCGTAATCCTTTTTCCTCTAATGTTGCTACAGCTTCTATCGTTGTTCCACCAGGAGAACAAACCATATCTTTCAATTCACCTGGATGTATTCCTGTTTCTAGTACCATTTTTGCAGAGCCTAACACAGCTTGAGCAGCGAATTTATATGCTTGATTTCGTGGCATACCATCTAATACAGCTGCATCTGCCATCGCTTCAATAATCATATATACGTATGCTGGTGAAGAACCACTTACAGATGTAACAACGTCCATTAATTTTTCGCTTACAATCTCTGATTGACCAAAGCTATTGAAAATGTTTAGTACATCTTCTAAATCTTTTTCTGTTACCATTTCATTTGGGCATAACGCAGACATTCCTTCTCCAACAAGAGCAGGGGTATTAGGCATTACTCGTATAACTTTTAATTTCTTATCAAAAGATTCCTCTGTACTTTTGATGCTTTTTCCAGCAGCGATCGTTACGACGATAACATCGTTTTTGATCACTTCTTTTATTTCGTTAATTACTGATGCGTATAAGTCTGGTTTAATTGATAAAATTAAAATATCAGCATTTTTAGCAACTTCATTGTTGTCAGTAGTTGTAGTTAGCCCATATTTTTCATTAGCATGTTTTAAATTCTTAGTGTTTAAATCCGAACAAATAATATTATTTGCAGACACTATTTTTTTGTGTAGCATCCCACCAATCATAGCCATTCCCATATTTCCGCAACCGATGAATCCAATTTGTTTATCCATAATAACTCAATCTTGCTCCTTTTATAATAAATTATATCATTTCGAAATTGCTATCTTAAAATAACAATAACATCTTTATGTAATATAAAGAAACATTCTAAGAGAATATATTCCTTTTTGCAACACTAAAAGATAAAAATCAATTATATTCGACATTATGTAAATATATACATTGTAATTTAAGGTATTATGTTTATGAATATGAGTTAAACTTATATCGATTTGTATTTTCATTCAGTAGGTCAATAATTTCATGCAAGTAACTTGCTGCGCTATTTATTTTTAAAAATACTTCTTGACACCAAATCAAACTATATCGCATAATATAAAAAATTAAACCGAAAATCGTTGAAGGGAAATAGTACATATGTCTTCTTGCGAAAGAGAGTGGAATTCACCGGCTGAAAGATTCCTCGTATAGAATATATCGAACCTATCCCTGAGTCTTAAATGAAAGTTTAGGCGTTCGCCTGCGTTATAGGCGCCAAGTGGATATCTATGTATATCAATTAAGGTGGTACCGCGGAACAATGACCGTTTCGTCCTTTTTATTTTATTAAGGGCGAAGCGGTCATTTTTATTTTGCTCTTAAATAGGTTAGGCGCAGCATTGAAAAGAATAGAATCGCTGCAAGCTATATGAATAGAAGTGTAATTTATAAAAAACTTTGATTTTAGACTTGGGGGATAAAAAAGTGAAAAAACAACGAATTGTTGTAAAGATTGGGAGTAGTTCCTTGGCAGATAGTCACGGAGGCATTTCTAAAGAACAACTTTCAGATCACGTTGCCGCATTGGCTCGATTGAAAGAGGAAGGGCATGAAGTTTTGTTAATTACATCTGGGGCTGTCGCTGCAGGTTTTTCGGATCTGGGATATCCTACCAGACCTGTGACGATTAAAGGAAAACAGGCTGCTGCGGCTGTTGGACAAAGTTTGTTAATGCAGGCGTACACGGAGGCATTTCGTAAATATGGCATCGTTACAGCGCAACTATTGCTGACGAGAAGTGATTTTTCTAGAAAAGAACAATATAGTAATGCTTACGCTACTTTAGGAGAGTTACTAAACCGTTCTGCTCTACCAATAATTAATGAAAATGATTCCATCTCATTAGAGGAGCTGACGTTCGGTGATAATGATATGCTGTCAGCTTTAGTAAGCGGACTTGTTTCGGCAGATATGCTTATGATTTTTACGGATGTGAACGGTTTATATGACAAAAATCCACAGAAAAATGCGGATGCGAAAAAATATTATTTCCTTCCTGAAGTTACGGAAGAGATTGCTTCTCTTGCAGGAGATGCTGGGTCCAAACTTGGGACTGGCGGTATGAAATCAAAAATTGATGCTGCGAAGACAGCACTTTCTCTTGGCGTGAGTGTATTTATCGGAACAGGACGTGGACAAGAGAAGTTTGTAGATGTTTTGAAGGGAAAAGGTGATGGTACGTATGTCGGAAATGCCCCTCAAAAAGAGATGAAGATGAACAAGCAATGGATCGCGTTGCATTCGCTTGTTAGCGGACAAATTGAAGTAGACGCTGGAGCAGCTACTGCTATCATTCAGCATGGTAAGAGTCTTCTTCCTGCTGGCGTTACAAATGTTTCAGGATTTTTCCAAGTTGGCGATGTCGTAGAAGTAATGACGCAACAAGGGCGCGTAATTGGAAAAGGACAATGCACATATAGCGCAGAGGAATTAAGAGAGATAAAAGGTATGCAAAGTCAACATATTCAAGCAAGAGGCGAAAGGCATAATTATGAAGTCATTCATAGAGATTATTGGGTGTCACTTTAAGAGTAGTGATGTTAAAAAGGAGGAAATGAAGATGAATGAAGTGTTGGCAAAGGGAAAAAAAGCGAAAGAAATTGCTAGAGAACTTGTACTAAAATCTACAAGTCAAAAAAACGAAGCACTTGCTGTAATTGCTGAAAGGCTAATAGTAGAAACAGCTTATATTGTAGAGGAAAACAAGCGTGATATCGAAGAAGGTAAGGCAAAAGGATTTTCTGATTCACTCCTTGATCGACTTATGCTAACTGAACAACGAATTGTTGATATGGCAGAGGGAATTAAGCAGTTAATCGGATTACGTGATCCAGTTGGAGAACGTGTAAGTGAATGGGAGCGACCAAATGGACTATCTATTCAGGAGATGCGTGTACCACTTGGTGTTGTTGGGATGATTTATGAGGCAAGGCCAAATGTAACAGTAGATGCTGCTACAATTTGCTTGAAAACAGGAAACGCAGTTATATTACGTGGTAGTTCTTCTGCTATTAATTCTAACAAAGCTATTGTTGAAGTTATTCACCGAGCGCTTAAACAAACAAGTTTGCCAGAAGAAAGTGTGCAGCTTATAGAAGACACAACACGGGATAGCGCAAAGCAGTTGTTTACAATGAATGATTACCTAGACGTTCTGATTCCAAGAGGTGGCAAACAATTAATTGATACTGTAGTGAGAGAAGCTTCTGTTCCAGTACTTGAAACAGGTGCAGGAAATTGTCATATTTTCATTGATGAAACAGCGAATAAACAAATGGCAATTGATATTATTATTAATGCAAAAACGCAGCGTCCATCTGTATGTAATGCAATTGAAACGATTATACTACATGAGAAGTGGGCGCAGCAATTTGGTAGCGAGTTGTTTTCTTCTTTGAAGGAAAGAGGCGTGGAACTACGTGGTGATCAAAGAGCATTGGCAATTGATTCTTCAATTGTACTTGCTTCAGAAGAAGACTGGGAAACAGAATTTTTATCTCTCACACTGGCAGTTAAAGTAGTTTCTTCTATAGAAGAAGCGATTTATCATATAAATACGTATGGATCTATGCATTCCGAAGCGATTATTACAGAGGACGAGGAAAACGTCAATAAGTTCTTCACATCTGTTGATGCGGCTGCACTGTATCATAATGCATCAACTCGTTTTACTGATGGATCTGAATTCGGATTTGGAGCAGAAATTGGCATCAGTACACAAAAGCTACACGTAAGGGGACCGATGGGACTTCCTGCATTAACTTCTACAAAATATGTGATTCGTGGAAATGGTCAGATTCGAAAATAATAATAAAAGACACTCAATTCGATTGGGTGTCTTTTATTATAAAGATTATTTACCATACAAATAGCCCAACAAGCATAGCGCTTAATAAGGAAACTGCCATCCCGCTAACGAGAAGCTTCCAAACATTTTTACCGATAATGGCTGATTTTTCTCCGCCAAATAATGAATTGTAAGTTCCGTAAATCATACCTACTGTACTAAAGTTAGCAAAAGAAGCTAGAAATGTAGTTGCAACTGCAATCGTATGTGGTTGTAAAGACTTTAGGTTCGATTTTAAATCCATCATTGCAACAAATTCATTCGTCGTTATTTTAATCCCCATTAATTCAGCTACATACATCGCATCACTGCCCGATAAACCGAGTAAAAAAGCAAAGGGGCTAAAGATAATGGAGAAGATTTTTTGAATTGTTAAACCTGTGACGAAAAAGCCTAAAATTCCATTTAAACATGCAGTTAATGCCACATAACCAATTACCATAGCTAAAATAACGATAACCATATTCATCCCGACTAACATACTGTTTGAAATAGTAGAAAAGAAATCCTTTTTTTCATCTTTTGAAGGTGTATATACGACATCATCTTCTTTCGTAACTTCTACAGGATTTAATACATTGGCTAAAATTAATGCGTTAATACAGTTTAAAGGGATAGCGCTGAAAATATATGTTGCTGGAACCATTGATAAATAGGCGCCAAGAATGGATCCGCTAACGCTACTCATACTCATAATTCCAAAAGTCAGCAAACGATTTTCTTTTAAAACGGATAACTGATCACGAACAACCGCAAGTGCTTCGGTGTTTCCTAAAAACATCATTTGAATCGAAAAGAAACTTTCTAACTTTGGTAAACGAGAAATCTTTGAAATAACTGCACCTACTTTATCAATAATCCAAGTTAAGATCCCAAAGTACGAAAGAATATCGAAAAAAGTGATAACGAAAATGATAGGAAGTAATGCACTAAAGAAGAAATCAATGTGTGCACTGTCCATAGCGGAAGGAAAGGCAAACCGAATACCTTCATTCGCACACGATAGTAGCCAACTGAAAAATGACGCGATTTTATTAATGATAATACTGCCGAGCTTCGTGCCTAACATAAACCATGTAATAAAGAGCTCCAATATGATTAGAATAACGATTGGTCTCCATTTTATTTGTTTTTTATTAGGCGAACATAGGAAAACGATTAATATTACAACGAAAATTCCTAACATATTTAATATAAAATGCATATCAACAACTCCTCGAGGCTTATTATTTGTATATAAAAAAGCTCCTATTCTTCTTAATTTAGAATGAATGTGTTTCAACTAAAATTTTATTAATTCTAAAAACATAGAAGGTAAAATTCGATAAAAATAGAATTTAATATATAGTAAACAAGGAGGGGATAAAATGGAGGTCTATCACATAACGAGTAGAAAGAGGGAAACTTACCATGTTCAAGTGAAGTATTCGATACTTTTCGAATGTGCACTTGGCATTGCGGCAATTACTCATAAAAGGTTAATCGATACCCTTGAAAAGAGTCAAAATGAATGGGAAGAAATTAAGGAATCATTAACAGAAGAAATGAGAGAGCACTTACAGTTTGTAGAAGAACATAATACGTGGAAAGCGTTACTTCAGTTGTTGTATAAAGAGGATTTTCAGGACTTAGCACAGTTTCATGCTAAAATCGATTCGCTTTCAGAAGTAGATTTGAAATATATATGCTTACCGTTTTTAGGCGAGAAGTATGAAAAGAAAAGACATTTAGCAGCAAGTGGAGACGTAACTGCAATATATGAACTAGAGGAGCTGACACAAGATCATCAGTTTTTCTCTACGTATATTCGTTTTATATGTAATATCGATGTGCAAAAACTAAAGGACCATTTAGAAGCCGTTATGACAGGGTGGTATGAGAGTGTTATTCAGAAAGAGGAGGAGCAAATACTTTCTATATTACAAAGAGATTATGAAGCGAAAAATGAAATGAATAAAAAGATGAAACCAGAAGAGTTTGTCGAGTGGGCGACTGGTGGTGTGAACTATATGCCAGAACCAAGTGTTCATTATGTACTTCTTATCCCGCAAATGACGTACAGACCGTGGAACATTGAGGCGGATATTGAAGATACGAAAGTATTTCATTACCCAGTCGCAAACGAAAGCATCCATCCTGAAGATCTATATGAACCGAATTATTTTTTAGTTCAAAAACATAAGGCACTTGGGGATGAAGCGAGGCTACGCATTGTAAAAATGTTGTTCGAACAAGAACGGACTTTGCAGGAAATTACAGAAAGACTGCAACTCGGTAAATCGACAGTACACCACCATTTGAAATTGTTACGTGCAGCGAAGTTAGTTGATATACATGAGGGGAAATATGTATTGAGAAAGAAAGCAGTACAGTCGTTAGCGAAAGAATTAGATGCGTTTTTAAATAGATAATACGCAACTAGAATGCACATAGAGGGAGGAATCTAGTAGAAAAGTTGGTGTGTGAAATTGAAAAATGTATTGAAAAACCGTTCGTTCTTTTATATGTGGATTGGCAGTGCAATTTCAGAGTTAGGCGGGGCTTTCGGAACGTTATGTAATTCGATTCTTGTTTACGAATTAACAGGATCAAAAACAGCATTAAGTAGTATGTGGTTATTATATTTTATCCCGTCACTCATACTACAACTAATAAGTGGACCATTTATTGATAAATGGAGCAGGAAGTGGATTATGATTTTTTCGCAATGGGTGCGAGCTTCGATTTTTTTATTGCCGTTAGTCATGTTACTTACTAGTAGTATAGAAGTTTGGCACATATATGTCGTCCAAATAATAATCGGACTTATTACGCCGCTGTATACACCTGCAAGTCAAGCAATTACACCGAGTATTGTAAGTAAAGAACAGCTTCAAGACGCAAATGCGTATATTGATGGAATGGCTCGTCTTATGATGTTTCTTGGGCCCGTATTAGGCGGAGTAATCATTCATTTGATTGGAACAGAACTTACATTATCTTTCGTATGTATTTGTCTATTTGTTAGTGGTACATTATTACTTAATATAAAAGAAAAGAGAACAAAACAATCTATTCGGAAAACGTGGTTAGAACAGTTTCTTCACGGTTTTACATATTTTTTCACAAAACCAGTTATCGTTTGGCTCGGTATTTTTCTTACTTTCGTGCAATTTGGGGTGGGGGTAACGTTGGTTACAAATCTACCTTATATAAAAGATGAGCTTTCAGCGGGGTATGCGGAGTTTGGTTATTTTATGGCTGGTTTCCCGTTTGGCTATGTAGTTGGATCTATACTAGTCGGAAAAGTAACATATAAAAGCCGGCGTATACTTATGCTTGGTGGATTGTTTATAGGAGGACTAACATACATTTCTTTAGGGTTCAATCATAGTATAGTAATTGCGGTGTTCATTGAAGTAGTTGCAGGCATTTGTATTGCATTTTTCAATGTTCATAACACAACAATATGCCAACAAACAGTACCAAACAATATGATAGGGCAAGTATTTTCAGTACGTTTATTTTTCATACGATCCGCTATGCCGTTAGGTGTGTTATTAGGAGGAATACTGAGTGAAATGTGGGGAGTGAGAGCACTATACTTTATCATCGGTGCGATTATATGTGCCACTTCTTTAACAGGATTATTACTTCCGTATTTCAAATTTTTAGATGAGGCAGTTGAAGAGAAAACGGCATGATTCAAATAATTAAAACTTTTTAATTGAAAATAATTATCATAATCAACTATAATAGAAGAATAGTAGTATTCGTATTATAAAGAGGGAGTGGGATTATATGTTTATTGAAACGAAAACATTTACAGTAAAAGAAGGTACATCAAATATAGTTGTAGAACGTTTCACTGGCGAAGGCATTATTGAAAAATTTGAAGGCTTCATCGACTTAAGCGTTCTTGTGAAAAAAGTAAGACGTGGCGACGAAGAAGTTGTCGTGATGATTCGCTGGGATTCTGAAGAAGCATGGAAAAACTGGGAAACGAGTGAAGAACATTTAGCAGGACATAGAGCGAGTCGTGGTAAACCAAAACCAGATCATATCATTAACGTTGATCACGCAGTTTATTATGTAAAATCATCGAAAGCGGCTTATCAACAGTCGTAATATATAGTCAAAGTTAGAGGATATTTGTTTATTAATAAACAAATATCCTCTTTTTTTGATTTATAGTAAAATATGGATGTAATATATATTTAATTGTTTCATTATAAATGGAGGTAAATGAAGTGAAAAAAATGTTACTAATTGCAGCTTTAGCGACGACATTATTATCAGCATGTAGTAATAATAAAGTGGAAGAAGAAGTATCTAAGAATGAGGAAGAAAAACGTGAAAGTAGTGCAAAAATAGTAGAGCGGAAGGAATATATCATTATTGATAAGAAGTATAATGATATATTTCTAAAAGATGATAGCTCAAATAAAGAAGATAGTGTGAAGGTAAGTTTAAATGATTTAAACTCAACAAAATGGAAGGCGCCTAAAAGAAACGGTATCCTAGATATAGGTGATCATATCTCTTTGAAAAAAGAAGAGGGTAAATATACACCAACATTAGTAAAAGATCTTGTTGGTGAAATAAAATATGATGGCACAATTAAATATAAAATTTTAGAAGCGACTGATAAATCAGTAAAGTGGTTACCGCTAAATAAAGAGAACGATGGAGGTGTTGTTCCACCAGACATGGTAAAAGTAATGAATGCTTCGAAAATCAAAGGTGGAGATATTGTAACGATTCAAGATCAAACAAAAAGTAGTGAAGACGCAATTGTATATGAACTGACAATTGTTAAATAAGTATATAGATAAAGATATAAGAGAAGTACAATGTTTTTAGGTAACGAATAACGTCATAATAATATGTTTGGAGGTTACAAATGTTAGCAGCACAAATATTTATTAAACATGAACAACATAAAAAATTAGCGCAAATAATAATAGCTGAAATCTTATCTATAGATAAGGTAAATGGATGTATGCTTATCGGATCTGTCGCAAGAGGTGATGCATATCCTGATTCGGATTTAGACTTCTATATTCTTTTAGAAGACGGACAAAATAAGAAATTTCATTCTGAAACGAGAGAAGAAATTTTAGTTGAATATAAGTATGCAGACGTTAATCAAATACTAGAAAACTTCAAAAACAATCCGATGGAATTATACTCATTTTTAGAAGGGGGAATTTTATTTGATAAAAGCGGTGAGTTGAAAAAGTTAAAGGAAATAGCTACATATGAATTTGAAAACTATCGTGTTTCTAGCGACAAAGTGAAGGGCATTTCTCATTGGTTGCATAGTTCATTAATTAAAATTCAATCTGCTTTGAAAGCAAATGATGAGTTAAAAGCTTCATACATAGTTCAAACTTCAATTTGGACATTGTTAGATGGGATATGGGCTGTTAATAATAAGCCTACACCGCCAGCGGGATCTGCTTTGAAGTATATTGAAACATTATCTATAGTACCAACTAATTTTGAAGATTATATAAATAGACTGTTTTTAGGTGATACGAAGGACCGTATTAAAGCAGCAATTGAGTTAATTGAGTGGGTGCTTTATAAATAATGCTGTCTAATATTGTCGGTAAATCGATATTTTGCGTCGAATCGTTGATATATTGAGAAAATCGTTGATATAATTCAAGTTACGATTGATATATTTGGAAAATCGTTGATATAAATTTCATATACTATATAAGAAGCAACTAAAAGAGCGTAACCTAGTCAAATTTTTAAAATAAAGTTTGATAACAAGGTCTATTTAGCAGAGGAATTGCTTATTCATAAAATAACAATTATGTATGCTGATGCAAGAAAATTTAGAGAATGAAGCAGGTTTCCCATATGGTAAAGTACGAAACTATTATAAGTAGTACAGTGAAATCAATAGGAGGTTACCGCTATGACAGCTGTATTTAAAGATATGGCGTTCCAGTTAAAAACGGAACGACTCGACCTGAATATGTGGGAGGAATCTGATGCGGTTTGGCTGAGAAAATTAATTGGTGAACGTGGTGTAGATATGCCAACCATTGAATCTGTTCGTAGCTCTCTTATCGAAATGCGCAAGAAAGCAACTGAAAATGGTATTTCTCTTCTTACTATACGTAGGCGAGAAGAAGGGGATTTCATCGGATACTGCGGCTTAATTATTGGTCGTGCCACGCTTGAAGAGCCGGAGATTGCATATGAGTTGTTCCAAAGCGCTCATCGCAAGGGTTATGCGACAGAGGCAGCATCAGCAGTGCTTGAGGCTGCGATTGCTACGGGGCGCCAAAGACTTTGGTCAACTGTAGGCGCTTGGAATACGGCGTCTTTCCGGGTATTAGAAAAGATAGGGTTTCATCGGCATCATAGTACGTGGGGGGAGCGCGGTGAGATTGTTTGGAACGTACGCGATCTGTAGAAATCTGACTAAATCCGGAACAAAAAAATGTAAAAGAAAGCCTCTATGTTAGGTTACTTAGTAATCTAACATAGAGGCTTTTCCTTATAGTAAATATTGAGTTTGTATATATTTTAGCTTAATTTTTTACATCTTCATATAATTGGAGAGCTTCTTTCACATTCAATCTATTCTTCACAATACCATGAATCGCTTGAATCATAGCAGCAGGATGTTCAGATTGCCATATGTTTCGGCCCATATCTACTCCGATTGCACCTTCTTGCAGTGCATTGTACGTAATGTTTAATGCGTCTTCAATTGAATCGAGTTTTGGACCGCCAGCGATTACAACTGGGGCAGGGCAAGTGCTGGTGATTTTTTCGAATCCTTCGCAGTAATACGTTTTAATAATGTCAGCCCCCATTTCAACACATACGCGGGAAGCGAGTGCTAGAAAGCGTGCTTCACGTTTTTGTAATTCTTTCGCAACAGCGGTAATACCGAGTACTGGTAGACCGTAATCGTGAGCTTCTGAAACTACATTTGCGAGATTTGAAACAGTTTGTGTTTCATAGTCTGATCCGACGAAAACAGAAACACCAACGCCAATTGCGTTTTGTTTTACTGCTTCTTTTACAGGTGTAACAATTGTCTCATTCGCTAAATCTTTACCGACGACAGTAGCTCCGCCTGAAACACGCATAACCATCGGTGTGCTGCAGTTTTCAGGAATACAGGAGCTAAGTACACCGCGCGTTAAAAAGAGGGAATCCGTATAAGGAAGTAAGTTTTTAACTGTTTCAAGTGGTTGTTCTAGCCCGTGAATAGGTCCTAAAAAGTAGCCGTGATCTATCGCTAACATAACCGCTCTTCCATCAGGTAAAATTGTATTTAATCGATTTTTAAATCCCCAAGTCATTAGAAATCACTCCTTCGTTAATGTTGGATTTTCCGTTTGTACTGTGTCTTTATTTGGTAAATGTGGTGACTTAATAAAAACTGCTTTAAAAGGTTTGTCAGAATGGTTAATTAAATAGTGAGATTCATGAGGGCGAACTTGCAATACATCGCCTTGTTTAATCGGGACTCTTTCGTTATTCACATAGAAATCAATTTCACCTTCTAATACATAAAAGACTTCCTCGCAAGTTGTATGATAGTGATTTTGAAACTCCTGCCCAGGCTGAATGACAACAAGGCCAAGATCAATATTAGGACCTTGTATTAAATATTTCGGCCCGTTATCACCGAAGCGATAGGAGAAATCATTTTCATTCGCTTTTAACATACTTTTCACTCCCTTATGTAATCTGTTACAGTGCACCAGGCGCAATCCACATATGTGAGGTGAGCCCTTTATCAGCTAAAGCGAGCTGACTGTCATATACGGTTTTCCATGTTTCATAGAACTCTTTATATAGTTCGTGATTTTCAGTAATTGGTTCGAATGTGTGCTCCCACTGTACAAACTGTTCGGCAGTTTCTGCCATAGATGAATAAATACCAGCGCCAACTCCGGCAGCAATCGCAGTTCCTAAAGCAGCTGCTTCTTTCACAACTGGTACTTTTACAGGGATACCGAGTACGTCTGATAGAATTTGTGGCCATAGTTTTCCTTTAGCGGCACCGCCAGCAAAAATGACTTCAGAAGGGAATGTTCCTGTGAGATTTTCTATTAATTTTAAGTTACCAAGTGTAACGAAGGCAGCATTTTCTTCAATAGCACGGAACAGTTCTTTTTTTCCGCATTTGTCAGCATCTAAACTTAAATTTAAAAAAGAAGGTGCGGCATGACGCCAAGAAATGTAGTTCATAACGTTTGAAAAAGTAGGAATAATGCCATGTGAACCAACAGGCACGTCTTTCGCTTGTTCTTCTAATAATTCATAAGCATCTACACCGAGTTTGTCAGCAAGTTTCTTTTCCTCTTGGCAAAAAGCGTCTCGAAACCAGCGCATTACAAGGCCAGGGAAAAAGGCAATCGTTTCATATTGCCAAAGGTTCGGAACTACGTGACAATTTACCCGAATCGCAGCAAATGGATCTGTTAGCGGTTCTGTAACATTCACTTCTTGTTGCCAAAAACTACCTCCGCATATTAACGTTTGATTAGGTTTCACGACTCCTGTTCCAAGTGAGGCCATTTGTGCATCTCCGCCCCCGGCGACGACAGGAATTCCTTCACGTAATCCAGTTAATGCTGCACACTCTTTTGTAACATTGCCGATAATGGTACCAGCTTCATTTACTTTTGGTGAAAATGTCAAAGTTAGACCGCAATCTATAGCGATATCGTTATCCCATACTCTATTTTGCAGGTCAAAAATACCGGACGTACATCCATTTGATGGATCGATTTGCAGCACGCCGCTTAATTTATATAAAATCCAATCGTTTAACATCGTAAAAGAGTGAATAGCATTATAGACGTCTGGTTCATGTTTTTTAATCCAAAGTAGGCGGGGTAAAGCACCTAATGAAAAAGTTTGACCAGATCTTGTATATAATTCTTCTTCAAGATGTGACCGAATTTCTTTTAGTTCACTAACTTCGGCGGATGCGCGCCCATCAACATTTGCACAAGCCCAAATTTCTTGCCCATCTTTATCATATAAAACAAAACCTTCTCGCATACTAGTAGCGCTAATAGCTTGAATAGAAGAGGGAGAGATATTACTTCTTTGTAAAACTTCTTTCGTACATTGTTGTACAAGTTGCCAGTTTTCTTTTACATCAAAATTCATAGAGCCTGGATAACGAGGATCCGTTTTATGAACCCATTCTTTTTGACTGACCGCAATTTGATTACCTAGTACATCAAAAAGAACAGCTCGAATGCTTCCTGTACCAGCATCAAAAGCTAATAAATGAGACATTAACAATCACCATCCTTTCGTAATAAGGAGAGGGCTGTTTCCTCATCGGTAATTAATGTATGAATAAATCTCCCCTTTAACGCTCCATAAATGGCGTCTATTTTTTCTGTACCTCCAGCAACACCAACGACATGCTTCATTTTGCGAAGGATAGAGAGTGGCGTACCAATTAGGCGGTTGTGATGCGGAAGATGTAATAAATCGCCATTCGTATTATAAAACTGTCCTAAAATATCACCAGCGCCGTGTTGGCTACGAATATATGTCATTTCACGTAGCGTTAATTTTTCTTCTTTTACAATAGTTGCGTCTTGGGATAGCCCGCCAATACCAACAACTGCTGTATGAGCAAGTGAAGCGACATGAAGCATATCTTTTACACTCGGCTCTGATAGAATCCTTTGTGCCATTTCGGTTGTAGATGCTAAAAACGGCGTAGGGATAATGTGAAAATCGCCTTGCATGTAGTGAAAATAGTTTTGTTTTCTCGGGAGATAGTGATTTACTCCGCCTGTTAGCGTTACGATCGACAGATTAATAGAAGTTTCAAAATGAATGTTTTCCAGCATTTTGCTAATTGTTTCTCCCCAGCCAATACCGAGTAAATCGCCTTGCTGGAGCTGAGTTTCTAAATATTGTGCAGCAGCTTTTCCGAGAGAAGCGGCATAATTGTCTATTGGAGTAGGGATAATGAAAGCATCTTTTAAGTGGAAATTTTTCATTAGGTCACGTTCAATGCTCAAACAGTGCAAACCAGTACCTTTTACGTGAAATGTAACGATACCTTCACTGCGTGCCTTATCTAATAACCGAACGACCTTATTTCTTGAAATATGAAGAAGTGAAGCGATCTCCTGTTGTGTTAATTGATCTTTATAATAGTACCAAGCTACTTTCGTTAATAAATTTTCTTCAAAGTTCAGCTGTGTCATACTCTTCATCCCTTTCAACAATTGACCACTGCTTAAACATATGTGCCACATATTTTGTTTATTCCAGTTGAAACGATTATTAGTCTGGTGAAAAAAGTGTTCTAGATATGAAAAAAGGAATATACAATGCTACAAAACAAGTAGAACAAATAATCATTTTCTCAAAAAATGTTCTGGATAAAGGCAGGTGACATCATGTGAAGAACGTACCTTTATTACATGTAAAGAAAATGAGTAAGGCGTTTTTAAATCAACTTGTGCTAAAAGAAGTGGACTTACAAGTAGAGCGTGGTGATATATACGCTTTAGTTGGGGGAAATGGTGCTGGAAAATCAACATTAATGAAAATATTAACCGGGTTATATTCGTATGATCGTGGAGAAATGTATGTAAAAGGAATGAGGAAACAGTTTGCAAATCCGAAAGAAGCCCACCGAGAAGGGATTTACTTAATACCACAAGAACCACTCATTTTTCCGCATATGACCATTGAAGAAAATATATGTATCGGACTAAAAGGAAAGAAAAAGGAATTAAAAGTAAAAATCAAGCAATTGATTGACAGTTTAGGATGGGGGATTGATCTTAAAGAACTGGGAGGATCACTATCCATTGCGCAGCAACAATTAGTAGAAATCGTTAGAGGATTAATAAGAGAAGCCGAGATTCTTATTTTAGATGAGCCAACATCGACATTAACAACTCACGAAATGAAGAGTTTTTTTGTGCTGATGAAAAGTTTGCAAGAAAAAGGAATTGGGATGATATATATTACGCATCGCTTTCCAGAAATCTTTGAAATTGCAAATAAAGTGGCGATATTACGAGATGGAATGATTGTAAGCAAAGGGGATGTATGTAACTTTACATATGACATGTTGATGGAGGGATTATTACCAAAAGGGTATAAACAAGAAGAGAAAAGAGAAATAGTGCGAGAGTCAAAAGAAACGAAAAAAATATTAGAAGTAACTGATGTAACGAGTCACGCATTCGAAAACATTTCATTCACTGTACATACGGGTGAGATTGTAGGTATTGCTGGCATTGTTGGATCAGGCAGAACTGAATTAGCAGAAGCGATATTTGGATTGAAACCTATAAAATCAGGTTCTATTTTATTAGAAGGAAAATCAATTGATTCATACTCTTTGCATAAAAGACTAAGTGAAGGACTAGTTTATGTGCCAGAGGATAGAGCAAGAAATGGTATTTTTTCAATTGCATCGGTTAAAGAAAATATGACTGCAGCAAGTTTACATCAAAATAGTCGTTTTTTTATTAACCAAGAAAAAGAAAGCGCTTTAGTGAAGTCGTATATAGAACAGTTTCGAATTGTTGTACGAAGCATGGATGAAGTACTAACATCTTTATCAGGAGGTAATCAGCAAAAAGTCGTGCTTGCAAAATATCTTGCGTGTAATCCAAAAATTATTATTCTTGATGAACCGACTCGCGGAATTGATGCGAAAGCAAGGCTTGAAGTATATGAAACGATAGAAAAAATGAAAAGGGAAGGACTCGCAATATTATTAATCTCTTCAGATATTGAAGAAATTGTTCAATTAGTAAACCGTGTATATGTAATACGAAATGGAAAATTTGTTTCTCATATGGAGAAAGAACAAATAAATGTAGAAGAAGTTACACGTCTAGCATACGGAGGTGTAACGGAATGAAACGTATGTATAAAATGCACGAAACCTCTATCATACTGTTATTACTAATTTACATTGCCATTGTCGGAATGATAAATCCAAGTTTCGTTCAGCTTAACTCGTTATCTTTAATGATGAAATCAAGCGTTATTTTAGTCGTGCTAGCAATTGGCCAATCGTTCGTCTTATTTACGAAAAATATAGACGTATCAGTTGGTTCAATTATGGGATTAAGCGCAGCGGTTTGCGGGATGTTGTTATCGGATGGATATAATGCATTCTTGTCTATTACGGCTGCTATTTTACTTGGCGCTATTATCGGGTTCGCAAACGGGATTGGCGTTGCAAAGTTTCGGGTACCAGCTATTATCATGACATTAGGTATGTTAGGGGTCATTAGAGGTGCGATGTTAATTTTCACAGGCGGAAAGTGGATTGAAGATATACCAAACGATTTTAAGCAACTGTCATCTATCGTCATACTTGGTTTGCCGATAATTGTATGGCTTGTTCTTATTATTTTACTACTACTATACTTCTTTTTAAGGAAAGTGCCATTCGGAAGATACTTTTATGCGGTAGGTGATAATGAAGATGGCGCGAGACTCATTGGTATACCTGTTAATAAAGTAAAGATATATGCGTTTATTATATCGGGTATAAGCGCTGCGCTCGCTGGTTGCATATTTGTTTTGAATATCGGGTTCGTTCCAAATCAAACAGGAACCGGGATAGAACTACAGGTTATCGCAGCTGCGGTACTAGGGGGAATTCATTTAAAAGGAGGAACGGGTTCTATAGTTGGAGCTGCATTAGGAGCAGTATTTTTAGAGGCGATTAGTAGTTCACTTGTCTTTTTAAAAATACCCGCGTTTTGGAATAATGCTATTTCAGGTTTTTTACTATTAGTAATCGTTATATTAGATAGTGTTATGAAAAAGTGGAAGGCGGAAAGGAGAATGAATCTATGAAGTATTTGTACAGATGGGAAGGTGTTCTAATTGTATTACTTCTTATAGAATTCATTCTCTTTAGTTTTATAAGTAGTGATTTCTTAAATATTAGTAATCTCCTTTTTAGTACAAATGATTTTCTATTTATAGCAATCGTGGCGATACCAATGACTTTCGTTATTGTAACAGGAGGAATTGACGTTTCTGTAGGATCTATTATGGGGTTAACTTCGATTATAATTGGTGTACTTTGGATGAATGGAATACCTATTTTGCTAGCGGTCATATTAGCTCTTATAATCAGCTGTTTAGCAGGAGCTTTAAACGGAATCATTATAAAAATGACAGACGTAGAGCCACTTGTCGTTACACTCGGAACGATGTTTTTATACGGCGGAATTGCACTCGTCATTTCAGGAGGGGCAGGTGCTTCTGGATATGAAGGGATAAGTGGTTTACCTGACGCATTTGCACAACTTGCAAACGGTAGTTTTATAGGAATACCGAATTTATTATGGATTCTGATCGTATTAACAGTTTTATGTACTATATTATTTCACCGTACTATATATGGGCGCCACGTAAAATTAACAGGTTCGAACGAAAATGCAGCAAAATACACTGGGATCAAAACGAAAAAAGTAGTCATTATCGCTTACATACTTTCTGGGTTAGGAGGTGGATTAGGAGGCGCTTTCTTAACTGCATATTTCGGTTCCGCACGTGCTGATATGGGAAGTGAAACGATTTTACCAATTATTACTGCAGTCGTATTAGGCGGGACACTTATTACAGGGGGGAAAGGAAGTATTATCGGTACTGTACTGGCGAGTATTTTTATAGGGCTAATGCAGTATGGCTTGCAAATGACGGGTTTAACAAATGAACAATCCAACGTAGTAATAGGTATTATTCTTATTCTTTCAGTTATTATGAGACATTTCAAATTACATCAATTCACACTGGGGAAAAGAAAGAACTTGCATAAGGGGGAAATGTCATGACGAGAAAACTAGGGATTGTATTCATTGTATGCATTTGCTTAATCGGTTTAATCGCTTGTTCTAGTCAAACGGCAGATAAGAAAAAAGTAGATGATGTGAAATTTGCATTCATTCCGAAACTAACTGGAGTTGGCTTCTTTACATCAGGTGGTGAAGGAGCAAAAGAGATGGGAGATAAACTAGGGGTGCAAGTGAAATATGATGGACCGTCTGAAGCAAGCGTATCAGGCCAAGTGAAATATATAAACAATTTTATTAACCAAAACTATGATGCACTTATGGTCTCTTCTACTTCAGTAGATGGACTATCACAATCACTGCAACGTGCTAAGAAAAAAGGGATGACGGTGTTAACGTGGGACTCTGATGTGAATCCGAAAGACCGTTCATTTTATATAAGCCAAGGTACACCAGACCAACTTGCTAACTTATTAATTGAAATGACTTCCAAACAAATTGGAGATAAAGGAAAAGTAGCCTTCTTTTATTCTAGTCCAACAGTAACGGATCAAAATCAATGGGTAACGAAAGCGAAAGAAATTATTAAAAAGAAATATCCGAACTGGGAAATTGTAACGACGCAGTACGGTGAAAATAATGCGCAAAAATCTTTATCCGTAGGGGAGAATATATTAAAAACGTATCCGGATATTAATGCAGTCATATGTCCAGATGCAACGGCACTACCAGCGATGGCACAAGCAGCTGAAAACTTAAAAATGGATAAAAAAGTAGTCGTAACAGGGTTTTCGACACCTAACGTTATGCGTGATTATGTAAAACGAGGAACAGTAGCGCAATTTGGATTATGGGATGTAAAACAACAAGGTGCACTCGCAACGTATGTAGCAAATGAAATCGTTGTAAAAGGGAAGAAGTTAAAAGTAGGGGATAGCTTTGAAGTAAAAGGAATTGGAAAAGTGAAAGTAGAGCCAAATTCCATCCAAGGTTATGATTATGAAGCAGAAGGAAATGGAATTATCGTATTACCAGAGCGGGTTGTATTTACGAAAGAGAATATTGATAAATATAATTTTTAGTAACAAAAAAACGTCCGAATATATCGGACGTTTTTTATTCCTTAATTAATTATGAACTGTTTCTTTTTCATTTAATCCAAGCGTACGACCAGTAGAAGTGTGAAGATCTTGGAACAATCTTGGATTTTCAGTTAGTGAAATGCCGTAAGAAGGGATCATCTCTTTTATTTTTCCTTCCCATTCTACCATGCGGCTTGGGAAACATTTTTCTAATACTTCAAGCATGACGTGAACAGCAGTAGAAGCACCTGGTGATGCACCTAGTAACGCCGCGATTGATCCATCAGCCGCACTAACAACTTCGGTACCGAATTGAAGTGTACCTTTACCGCCAGCATCAGTGTCTTTAATTACTTGCACACGTTGCCCAGCGACTACAATATCCCAATCTTCACTTTTCGCATTCGGAATGAATTCGCGTAATTCTTCCATACGTTTTTCATGTGATAACATAACTTGCTGAATTAAGTATTTTGTTAGTCCCATTTCTTTTACACCAGCAGCTAACATCGTTAAGACGTTATTTGGTTTTACAGAACCAATTAAGTCAAGATTTGAGCCAGTCTTTAAGAATTTAGGTGAGAATCCTGCGAACGGTCCAAATAGTAAAGCTTTTTTATTGTCTATATATCTCGTATCAAGGTGAGGTACAGACATTGGCGGAGCGCCAACTTTAGCTTTACCGTAAACTTTCGCATGATGTTGCTCTACAACGTTTTGATTTTTACATACCATAAACAGTCCGCTTACAGGGAATCCACCGATATGTTTTGATTCAGGAATACCAGTCTTTTGTAGTAGTGGTAGACTACCGCCACCGCCGCCGATAAAGACGAATTTTGCAGTGTGATGCTCGATTTTACCACTATTCATATCGTGTACTTTCACTTCCCACAAACCATTTTTCGTACGTTTAATATTTTCGACACTATGTTTGTAGTTAAGCTCGACATTTTTCGTTTGTAAGTAATCAAACAACATACGTGTTAATGCACCGAAGTTCACATCTGTTCCAGAGTCAATTTTCGTTGCAGCCATCGGTTCGTTTGGTGTACGACCATCCATAATGAGTGGAAGCCATTTTTTTAATGTTTCAGGAGCATCGGAAAATTCCATGCCTTGAAACAGTGGATTTTTTGAAAGCGCTTCAAAACGGTTTTTTAGAAACTCAATATTTTTTTCACCTTGTACTAAACTCATATGAGGTAGAGGCATAATAAAATCTTGTGGATTACGAATTAATTTGCTTTTTACAAGATATGCCCAAAATTGTCTTGAAAGCTGGAATTGCTCATTCACTTTTACAGCCTTACTAATATCTATAGATCCGTCAGATTTTTCGGAAGTATAGTTCAGTTCGCATAGCGCAGAATGCCCTGTACCTGCATTATTCCATTCATTAGAGCTTTCTTCCCCGGCACTTGCGAGTTTTTCAAAAACTTTAATTTCCCATTCAGGTGCTAATTCTTTAAGTAATGAGCCTAACGTTGCACTCATAATTCCTGCACCAATTAAGATAACGTCTGTTTTTTGCTGCATGTTGCTCATGATAATCTCTCCATCCCCTATATTGGCAAAAAAGAGTAGGTGTTTTTTTATATCTAAGCCGTAAATTGAAAACACCGCCTAGGCCCCACCTAGGTGTATACCTTTTTTGTCTCAATTATATAACCATCTCATACTCTATTATAATAATTAATAGACTAAAATATCTAGTGTTATCTGATAATTTTAAACTATTTAACGTTTTATTCGCCAAAAATCTTATTTAACAAGCTCTTTTAAGGTGATAAATAGAAAAAAATTATAGTTTGAAATTATCTCGAAAAAGCTTACGTATCGTAGAATGGGTAGAAAGGATACCTTTTTATGGAATTTTACCCCTGATAATAGTATGATTATTCTGCGAAATGAAAAGGAGGGATACCAATGCGTACACAAGAACAAATCGCAAACTTATTTCGAAATTTTTCAATAAAGGAATGTAAAGGGTCGAGTGACTTATATGAATACTTATCAATAAAAATTGCTGAAGATGAGGAAGTACTTACACTATCTTCCTACGCTCAAGTAGGCCAACCAATTCCAAACTTATTATTAGGCGCCGTACATTATTTATTACTAGTAGGGAAAGAACATCCTTTAAAAGCGTATTACAGTAGTTTAGTTGAAAATACGAATACAAATTTAGATCAAGCTTTTGATCACTTTAAAGATTTTTGTAAAGAGTATCGAGAAGAAATCATTACTTTATTACAAATGAAACTCGTTCAAACGAATGAAGTAAGGCGATGTGCGTACTTATACCCAAGTTTCTGTTACATATTTAATAAAGTGAAAAAGCCGTTAGCGTTAATAGAAATTGGGACAAGTTCTGGATTACAACTATTCTGGGATCAATATAGCTATTCGTACGGGACAAATGAAATATATGGAAATATTAATTCGAATGTACATTTAACTTCTGAAATAAGAGAGGAGAATGTACCCCAATTTCTAAAATTAAGTCCACCTGTCGTTGAAAGAATCGGGCTTGATTTACATGTGAATGATTTACATAATGAGGAAGATTATTTATGGCTACGTGCACTCATTTGGCCAGAACATACAGAAAGACTTGAAATGTTTGACCAAGCAGCATCTTTAGTAAAAAATGAATCTGTTCAATTAATAGAAGGAGACGGTGTAGAGTTATTACCATCTATAATTGAACAAATAAGTGAAGATGCTGTAATCTGTATTTTCCATACACACGTCGCAAATCAAATACCTGAACAAGTAAAACGTAAGTTAGAAAAACAAGTGCAAGAAATCAGCGCAAAACGTGATGTATTCCATCTTTATAACAATATGTGGGACCGGGACCTTCATATTGATTATTATATTAACGGAAACGAATACCGTGAAACGGTTGGGGAAACAGAAGGGCATGGGAGATGGTTTAGTTGGAAAATTGGAGACCGAACTTTATGCTAAAGGAAACCTAACAATTATGGGTTTCGTCACCAATATTCGTAATAAAAACAGTTGACAGAAGGTAATCCGTCAACTGTTTTTTATTTTTATTAAACTTGTTTTATGTATCCAATGTAAGTGTTAAACATGTCCCTGCTGCATGTTGCAAATAGCCCATGAGATAATTAGAAGCAACTGGTTAATGAGCTATATTACTAGTTTAAGAATTTATAACTTCAAACGGAAAAACCAAGGGAAAGTAAATATTTAAAATGAATATGAACGAACGAATGAATTTGCAGGTAACTAATCAGGCTCTTCAGGAATTGAATAACGGAATTGCTGTTATAAGTCAAGATGGAATCATCACATATAGCAACAAACTATTCTGTAGCATGTTACAGAAAAAAGAAAATGAAATAATAGGTGAGCATATATCAACGATTATTCCTGATCTTAAAAAGTTAGTAGTGAATCAAAGTGATAGTTTGTACAGGTATGAATGTAGGAGTGGCGACCAAGTTTTAATTGTGAATGAATCCCGTGTATATCAGAATGAGACAGAATACGGATCAATTGCCATTCTGGAAAGCAAGGGGAAAAGATTTATTAAAATATAGTTTCTTCATAATGCTCCTCTAAACTAATTTTTAACGTTCTTCAGAAAAGTTTAATGACACGTAAATTATAATTTCAATTATAAAAGATTATTAAAGGTAATCGTTAATTTTTGGTTAGTAACGTACATACAATGTGTAATTAAGTGCGTGCACTATGGAGTGAATACAGAAGAGGGTGAATGAAGCATATGAATCCATTTGAGCAAATGATGTACGTTGGTGTCATTATGTCTATTGTACTATCCGTAATGATTTTAGGATCTTCATATTATAATCCTCGTCTTTCGTTAACTGAATATCCGAAAGATATTCAAAAGGTAGTTTTTCCAAAATCGATTGATGAAAAGAAGCAAACGATTTACTTTAATATCATATATAATGCTATTCTTTTCGGTACTCCTTTCGTTTCTACATATATACTGCATAAACATGACAAATTATTATATATTGATGCCTATTTACATATTTTTGGTATTTTAATGATTTTTAATTTAGTAGATTTGTTTATAATTGATTGGCTAATCTTTTGCTGGATTACCCCGAGATTTGTTGTTATTCCTAGTACAGAAGGGATGAGGGGTTATAAAGATTATAAGTTTCATTTAAGAGGGGCTATAGTCGGCACAACATTTTTAGCAATTGTAAGTTTATTTTTGGCGGGAATTGCGACAACGATTTAGTATGAAAAAGGGCATGAAAAGTTTATAGAAGATGAAGAGATTGATAATGTATAGAATTAGAAATGAGAATTTGATACTATTGAAGTAGGAATTTTTAAAAACAGTATATTAAGCGGTATTAATATACTATTGCAAATGTTTTGATACGCTGTGGAATTTCCTGGTTTTATGGGAATTTTTCATAGAATACAAAAAACGTAATGGAGGCTAATATGAAAAAAGTAATTGGCGCAGCAACAGCAACTGTTTTTGGATTGGGGGCTTTTACCACAACTGCTATCGCAGAAACGATCGTAACAGCAGATGTACTCAACGTACGTGAAAAATCGACTACGGAATCAAAAGTTGTCGAAAAAGTAAAGAAGGGACAAGAGTTAACAGTAATAAATACCGAAGATGGATGGTCAAAAATTGATTTAAACGGTAAAGAAGTATTTGTAAGCTCGGAGTTTACAAAAGATGTGTATCATGTAACAGCGAATTTGTTAAATGTCCGTTCTGATGCAAATACAGAATCAGAAATTCTTGGCAGACTTAAAAAAGATGATGTCATTGAATCAACGCATCAAGTAAAAGACGGATGGCTGCAAGTTGAGTATAAAGGAAAAATAGCCTATGTAAACGTTTCTTTCCTATCAAGTACAGCACCAGTTGAAAAACAGGCTGAAGAGAAAACGAAGCAAGTAGCGAAAGTACAAAAAACGGTTAAAGCTAAGGAAGAAGCTAAAACACAAGAAGTAGTAAAGCCTAAAGAAGAAGCGAAAGTACAAGAAGTAGTAAAGCCTAAAGAAGAAGCGAAAGTACAAGAAGTAGTAAAGCCTAAAGAAGAAGTGAAAGTACAAGAAGTAGCAAAAGCTAAAGAAGAAGTGAAAGTACAAGAAGTAGCAAAAGCTAAAGAAGAAGTGAAAGTA
>NZ_QOZX01000057.1:0-48012 GCF_008368895.1 Bacillus sp. BB081 | reverse complement strand
GTCGCTCATTTGCGACTTCCTTATGTTAACATCTTCGTTTTTCGATGTCAACTAAGTTTTTCAATTTCTTTTTTGTCGTTTTCTGCGTTTCCGCATCAGCGACGGTTATTAATATATCATGCAGTATATAAAGGGTCAATACTTTTCACAAAAAAATTTCACAGCCCGTTAAAACTTTAAAAATATGTTCCAAAAATCATTATAGCCTCCCTTCATTCTTCGTTATACTCCATATTTCATATCTTATCGGTTTATCAAGTTTACGGACGAGTGAAAATTCTAAATTTTATGTTATATTATTGTTATAGGGGAGTGGTGAGAATGAGCATTAAGTATTCAAACAAAATCAATAAAATTCGGACCTTTGCATTAAGTTTAGTATTTATCGGCCTCTTCATTGCATACTTAGGTGTCTTTTTCCGTGAAAACATTATTATTATGACGACATTTATGATGGTTGGCTTTTTAGCTGTTATCGCTAGTACTGTTGTTTACTTTTGGATTGGCATGTTATCTACTAAAACTGTACAAATTATTTGTCCAAGCTGCGATAAGCCAACAAAAATGCTCGGTCGTGTCGATGCTTGTATGCATTGCAATCAACCTTTAACGATGGATCGGAATCTAGAGGGAAAAGAATTTGATGAGAAATATAATAAGAAAAGCTATAAATCATAGGTATATATGGGTAAAGCGATTAAAATGAAGCCTTACAAAACTAAAGAAGTTTTAACTCATTAAAAAGGTGATTTCTCAACCAAGAAATCACCTTTTATCTTTGTCCTTAATTAAGTTAGGTTCTTCACTTAACATTTTAAATCCTCCTGAACCTAACGTAATTACCATATATAATAAAGAAAGAGGTTGACGTATAGCCGTCAGCCTCTTTCTTTATTATATATTACGCCTTATGACACTCTGGACAAACGCCATAAATTTCTAAGCGATGACTATTAATAACGAAGCCTGTCGTTTTCGCAGCTTCCTCTTCAAGCTTTTCCAAGCCTCCATAAGGAAAATCAACAATCTTACCACATTTTTCACAAATCACATGATAATGTTGACTTGTAACATAATCAAATCTACTTGAAGCGTCCCCATAAGTTAATTCCTTTACAAGTCCAACCTCTTTAAATACACGTAAGTTATTATAGACAGTTGCAACACTCATATTTGGAAACTTACCTTCTAATGCTTTATAAATGTCATCCGCTGTTGGGTGCGTCATAGATTCCACAAGGTACTCTAAAATAGCATGACGCTGTGGAGTAATGCGTACACCCGTATTTTTCAGCATTTCTAGCGCTTCTTTTAATTCTTCTTTGACCACCGTCATGCACCCCGATTCTATACGGATTATTATTTTATAATTCTTATAAAGAGTGTACTCCTTTTCTTATAAATCGTCAATATTTCTACTATAAGTATGTGGTTTATTTTTATATACAGCCTTATTCTTATGTATCTTTCCCCATTTTCTATACATTTACATAGAAAAAAAGTGCGACATAATCGCACTTGGAATACTATCATCTGAGGAGGTATGCCCTACACTTCACTTTATGTAAGACGATAAAATATGTATAGACACTCGCCTTACTTCTATATATTTTATCTCCACAATGGATTTACTTTATATAAGAAAGAACATCTTCAGTATGTCCTTTCACTTTCACTTTACGCCACTCTTTTACAAGCTCACCGTCTTTATTAATAAGGAATGTAGAGCGCTCGATTCCCATATACTCTTTTCCAAAGTTCTTTTTCAATTTCCAAACGTCGTATAATTCCGCTACCTTATGATCTTCATCTACTAAAAGTACAAATGGAAGCTCATGCTTCTCAATGAATTTCAGATGTCTGTTCGCTGAATCAGGACTTACACCTAGAATAACTGTATCTTTCTCTTGAAATAATCCATACGCATCGCGAAAATCACATGCTTCAGTTGTACACCCTGGAGTCATATCTTTCGGATAAAAATATAGCACTACGTTTTTACCACGAAAATCAGTTAAGCGAACTTGTTCCCCGTTACTTCCCTCTAATGTAAATTCTGGAGCCATTTCTCCTACTGTGATCATTGTTATCACTCCTACTCTTTTCTTTTACTATATCAAATGCTATCTTATTTTTCATTGTCTATTACAGACCTCATTACAAAAGCAAACGGTAATGTATATCCAATTAGCGCTTCTGCAATCGCAATCCATCTCCCTATTCCAATCGGAGCTATATCACCGTACCCAACGGACAATAAAGTAACCGCGCTAAAATATAAGCAAATTTCTACAAGTTGAAAAGATTGGGCATGCAAGCTTTCTCCATCTTCTTTCAAAACTGCAAAACCCATTTCTTCTAATACAACATAACTTAACCCAAACGCAATCAATACCGTTGTATAAATTAAAAATAAGGAGGCTAAATTATAAAGCGAAAAGAAACGCCTAGAATCTGAATATGAACTCCATAACAATTGGACACTTCTCAAAATAGCAATTGCTGCAATTAATAGAATAAATCCCCATAACATGTCCTCCACCTCATTTTATATGTATGAGACAGCCATTGGATTTATCCCTTAGAAACAAACAAGCTTCTATAATTAATTCCCAGCACCACGGTACCTTTTTACTCCTTGATTCCAAAGAGTAATTGCAATCGTAAAACAGATAACACCAACGAGTGGTGTTGCAAATGCATAGCTATTCCACTCTGTTTTTCTTAAAAAGTATGCTGCTGGATACACTCCGACAAACGCAAATGGTAAAACAAACGTTAAAATGAAGCGAATCACACGGTTATAAATGTTAACAGGATAGCGACCATAGTTACCTATGTTATACATTAGCGGCATAATTGAACTTTTCGCATCCGACCAAAAACCAAGGCTCGCAAGCGTAACAAATATCCCTCCGTATACAAGTGCTCCTCCTCCTACCATCAGTAAGAATAAGAAGAAATCGTACCAGTAAAAAGATAATTGCAGCTCCACTGCTGCATATCCCATTACAATTATTCCTGTAATCGCTCCAATTAAAGATTCAAGTTCCATTCTTTCTAATATAATTTGAAATAAACTATGAATCGGTCTCGTTAATATACGATCCATTTCTCCTTTAATAATGTAACGATCATTAAAATCCCATATGTTAAAGAAAGCTGAGAATATGGCAAACGGTACTAAAAAGAAACCATAAATAAAGATTACTTCTTCTCTACTCCAGCCCTTTAATGCTTGTGTATGCCCAAACACAACGAGAATAAAGATTAAATTAACAGCCTGTAGTGCTAAATCAGAAAGTAATCCAACGATAAAATCGCCCCGATACTCCAATTTTGTTTTTATATATTGGCTTGCATATTGCAAAAATAGGTTTATATATATCATCTCATCATCCCCCTTGTACAATTAGACGTTTTCTCGCCGTTCTCCACATGAGTACAATTGGAATAATAAGTACAATTGCCCAAATTACTTGGAATAATAATGCCTCATACAATTTACTTCCTTGTATACCTTCTGAAAAAATCATACTCGGAATATAACTAATAGCCTGAAACGGTAAAAATACCATTGCTTTTTGGGCCCATAACGGATAAAAACTAATTGGTAATAATAGACCTGAAAATAAATCAATAACAACACGTTTTGCATACATAATTCCACTATTATTAAATAGGAAGAACGTGAGCATTCCCGTCATTAAATTAATTTGTGTATTAATAATAAAACTAAATATTAAAGATAAGAAGAAATATAACCACGTTTGAAAACTCGTTGTAATTTGCAATGAAAATAATAAGGTAACGATAACCATACCTGGAATTGAAAAGAAAGCAAAACGAAATATTCCTTCACCAAGACCTTGCATCACTTTCATGCCTAAATAGTTATATGGACGAATGAGTTCTACTGCTACACGTCCTTCTTGAATCTCCATCGCAATTTCCCTGTCTATATTATTAAAATAAAAGGCACGTGCCATCCATGCAATTGCGATATAAGTAGTCATTTGCGAAATAGATAAACTTTCAATATTCTCTTTTCCACTATAAATTGCTTGCCATAAAAAATAATACGCACCGATATTAATTGTATAAATTAAAATCCCGCTATAATAGTTTGTACGATACGCAAGCATCATTAAAAAGCGAATCCGAATCATTTCAATGTACTTACCCATGTTTAATACCTTCTTCATAAATGTTACGAATAATTTCCTCTGTAGACACTTCGTTAATTTTTAAATCTTTAATTTGAAAGGCTTGTACTACTTTAGAAATAAGCATTGAAATGATAACTTCTTCATTCGGTATTTTTGCAACCCACGCGTTTTCCTCTTTCGCTTTCGACCAAACGACATGACTATCTGGCATAACCATTGATAAAGCCTGATAGGAAACTGGTGCAATAAATTGAAAATGTATTTCCTTCTCTGCTCCCCACTGCGTACGAAGATTATTTAAAGAACCGTCATACATAATATTTCCTTCATCCAGCATGATAACGCGTTCACATAAAGCTTCAATATCAGTAATATCATGGGTTGTTAATAAAATTGTTGTTTTGTAACGTTCATTCATTTCTTTTAAAAATTCACGTATTTTTAATTTCACAAGAACATCCAATCCAATTGTTGGTTCATCTAAAAATAATAACGGCGGATTATGAATTAATGCTGCCGCTAATTCACAACGCATCCTTTGACCTAGAGATAACTTTCGAACTGGCTTATCTAATAAAGGACCAATATCTAACGTTTCAATCACGTGTTCCATATGCTCTTTATACTGAGCATCTGATACACCGTACACTTTTTTTAATAAACGAAAAGATTCTTGTACAGCAATATCCCACCAAAGTTGTGAGCGTTGACCGAAAACAACACCAATTGTTCTTACGAATTCTTCTCTCTGCTTATGCGGGTTCATCCCATTTACTAAAATTTCTCCTGATGTCGGAGTCAAAATCCCCGTAAGCATTTTAATAGTTGTTGATTTACCAGCACCGTTCTCACCGATATATCCAACCATTTCACCTTGTTTCACATTAAAAGATACATCATTTACTGCTGGTACTATTTTATAATTACGATTTAATAAATCGCGAAAAGCACCCTTTAATCCCGGACGACTTGAATAGGCTGTAAACTCTTTACGTAACCCTTGTACCTCAATTACCGATTTCATAATCGGACCCCCTTCCTAAATGTCACAACGAATAGTTTACCCAACTGCCTTCTCTATCACAAACAATACGTCTTTTCGAAAAACATGTTAGAATAATACATAGATTTTTGTAAGGAGATGAATTGTAGTGAAATTCACAAAATCAGAAGCATTACATAAAGAAGCTTTAGAACATATCGTTGGCGGCGTTAATAGTCCTTCTCGTTCTTTTAAAGCAGTTGGCGGCGGCGCTCCTGTTGCTATGGAACGTGGAAAAGGTGCTTATTTCTGGGATGTAGACGGAAATAAATATATCGATTATTTAGCAGCATACGGTCCTATTATTACTGGACATGCTCACCCGCACATTACAAAAGCAATTACAACAGCTGCTGAAAATGGTGTACTTTACGGAACACCAACAGCACTAGAAGTAAAATTTGCAAAAATGTTAAAAGAAGCAATGCCTGCATTAGATAAAGTACGCTTCGTAAACTCTGGTACTGAATCAGTAATGACAACAATTCGTGTCGCTCGTGCTTACACAGGCCGCACAAAAATTATGAAATTTGCTGGTTGTTACCACGGTCATTCTGATTTAGTACTTGTAGCAGCTGGATCTGGCCCTTCTACGCTAGGAACTCCTGACTCAGCCGGTGTACCACAAAGTATCGCTCAAGAAGTTATTACTGTTCCATTTAATAATGTAGAAACCTTAAAAGAAGCTTTAGATAAATGGGGACACGAAGTAGCAGCTATCCTTGTAGAACCGATTGTTGGAAACTTCGGTATTGTAGAGCCAAAACCTGGCTTCCTTGAGAAAGTGAATGAACTTGTTCACGAAGCTGGTGCACTAGTAATTTATGATGAAGTTATTACTGCTTTCCGCTTCATGTACGGTGGTGCTCAAGACTTACTTGGCGTAACACCAGACTTAACAGCGCTTGGTAAAGTTATTGGCGGCGGACTTCCAATCGGTGCTTATGGTGGTAAGAAAGAAATTATGGAACAAGTTGCCCCGCTCGGACCTGCATATCAAGCTGGTACAATGGCAGGAAATCCTGCTTCTATGGCATCCGGTATCGCTTGTCTAGAAGTTCTTCAACAAGAAGGTCTTTATGAGAAATTAGATGAACTTGGTGCAATGCTTGAAAAGGGAATTTTAGAGCAAGCTGCAAAACATAATATTGATATTACATTAAACCGACTAAAAGGTGCTTTAACTGTATACTTCACAACAAATACAATTGAAGATTACGATGCAGCACAAGATACAGACGGTGAAATGTTCGGTAAATTCTTCAAGCTTATGCTTCAAGAAGGAGTTAACTTAGCACCTTCTAAATACGAGGCATGGTTCTTAACGACAGAACATACAAAAGAAGATATTGAATATACAATTGAAGCTGTAGGCAGAGCATTCGCTGCTTTAGCGGATAATAAATAATCCCGCCATTAAAAGGAAAAAAGAAAGCACATCTTTCTTTTTTCCTTTTTTCTATTTCATAAATCCCTCATTAATAGTATAATTATTCATAATTATCTGTTTAAATTTCTTTTATATCCTTACTACCTTTGTATACAAGGCTGCTCACGCCTTAAATAGTAAGATTATTCAAACTTCAATAAGAGGGGGGATTGACGGATGCTCAATAAAACAAATACATGGACACCGTCTTTATTTCGAGATTATAAAAATGCAGAACATGATGCGTGTGGAATCGTTTCCGTTATGGAGAAACGAAAAGTTGCCACGAAAGAAAACATTGATCTTTGCATACAATCACTTGTCAAAATGAATCATCGAGCTGGTTTCATTAATGGTGAAGGAGATGGTATCGGAATTCACATTGATGTCCCAAAAGCACTTTGGAATGAAAAGCTGAAAAATAACGGATACAATCCAACGATTGTGGATCATCCCCACTTTATCGTTGGACATTTTTTTCTAAACAAAAACGCAAATATCGTTAATTTAAAAAATCATATTCGTACGCAATTAAATAACGAAAGTTTTACTATTATTTTTGAAAGTGATGATGTAATAAATTCCGATGCACTCGGTCCACTTGGTAAACAGGAAGAACCTTTATTTTGGCAAGTTGCTCTTATCGCAGAAAATAAAGTTGAAAATGTTGAGCAAACATTATTTTCAGTAACGATAAAAATAGAGGAAAACGAAGCGATTCATGTTGCTTCATTAAGTCGTGACCATGTTGTATATAAAGTTCTAGGCGCTGGGGATACACTTGTTGCCTATTACAATGATTTACAACATCCACTTATCGCTTCAACTATGACACTAGGACATAACCGCTATTCTACTAATACATTATCTAATTTTTTTCGTGTACAACCATTTAGCATTCTCGGACATAATGGTGAAATTAACACAATTGCAAAATTACGTGATCAAGCTGACATGATTCATGTTCCACTTACTGCTGGGGGCAGTGACTCCCAAGATTTAAACCGCACCTTAGAAACTCTACTTGTTCAATACGACTACAGTTTATTTGAAGCAATGGATATACTATTCCCACCAATTATTAATGAAATGAAACTATATGAACCGCATTTACAAGATTTATATACGTATATACGTGAAGCTTGGGGCCATTTTGCGCAAGGTCCAGCTGGTATTATTTCACGTTATAAAGATGAGGCTGTTTTCAGCGTTGATTCCCTTGGACTACGACCAGTATGGAAAGTAGAGACAGCGAGTTCTTACGTTTTCTCTTCTGAACCTGGAGTTGTATCACCAACTGAATATGTAGCAGAACCAAAACCACTCGCTCCTGGAGAAAAAGTCGGTCTAAAGTGGAATGAACAAGATGAACTTGTACTCTACGAATACGATGACTACCAAACTCAAGTATATAACCGTTTTAAAAAGCGAGTTGATACTAAAGATTATCATTTAAACTTATCTATCCCTGAAACGAAAGAAATCCCAGGATTATGTGATTCTATACAAGTCGAAACGAAACAATACGTTGCTTTTGGATGGGACCGAGAACATATTCAGCTTCTTGAACAGATGGCAACAAAAGGCGTTGAGCCAATTCGCTCACTTGGGCATGACTCACCACTTGCAGCACTCGATACTGATAGACGAAATATCGCTGATTTCATTAAGGAAAGTGTAGCCGTTGTTACAAATCCAGCAATCGATCGTGATCGAGAGGTCGAGCACTTCTCCACACGAACAATACTTGGAGAGCGCCCAAGTTTATTAAGCGGAGCTAAACGGCCATTTGTAGTTGAGATGCTTTCCCCCATTATTTTAGAAGGAAGTGTAGCACAATCTATTACAGAGGAATTACACACAATTACGTACGAACAACTTATACAGCTATTCAATACTCATAGCTCTATCGCTACAATCTCTGCTACATTCAGTCCGACAGAAACTTTACAATGCGCCTTAAATCGAATTAGTTCTGAAGCGATAAAGGCCGTGAACGATGGAGCTTCCCTACTATTAATAGACGATGCCAACGCTCATCTAAATGAACAGTTATGGATTGATCCGCATTTAGTTACCGCTAAAGTACATCAAGTATTATGCGAAAATAAATTACGCCGAAACTGCTCTCTCGTTATACGTTCTGGTGCCCTTCGCTCTTTACATGATATCGTCACACTGTATGGATTAGGAGCAGATGGTATGAATCCATATTTATTATTTGCAACCGTAAATGATGGAACAAAAACGCCAATTACGAATTTGTATAATGCTCTTAATAAAGGACTAGAAAAAGTCATTTCAACAATTGGAATTCATGAATTACGTGGTTACGGTCGCCTCTATTCTTCTATCGGATTACATGAGGAAATCGCAAATATATTACAAATTACGAATTTCTTCGGTTCAAATGATTTAGCTTTTTCGCTTGAATCACTTGCTGAAGATGCACAATTGCGAGCGGATGATTATAACAATCCTAAAGTTAGAATGCGAAAATCTTTTCATATATTCCCGCGAATTTGGAAAGCAATCGGCGATGTCGCAAAAGGAAATTCTTATGATGATTACCGTGACAAATTAAGTGAGTTAGAAGAAAATAATCCAATCGCGATTAGACATCTTGTTCAAACGAAAGAAACAAAACATGTCGTTCCGGCCGAAGAAGTATCCATCAGCATTCAAAATCATGATTTACCATTTATTATTAGTTCCATGTCATTCGGTTCTCAAAATGAAATTGCCTTTCGTGCATATGCAGAAGCGGCCGATCAGCTAAATATGATTAGCTTGAACGGTGAAGGCGGCGAAATTAAAGATATGATTGGAAAATATCCACATACACGTGGACAACAAGTTGCATCTGGGCGATTTGGTGTAAACGCCGAACTACTAAATTCATCAAACTTAATTGAAATAAAAATTGGGCAAGGCGCAAAGCCTGGTGAAGGCGGACATTTGCCTGGTTCAAAAGTAACAGCAAAAATCGCTGAAGCGCGTAATGCTACAATTGGCTCTGATTTAATTTCACCTTCTAACAACCATGATATTTATTCCATTGAAGATTTAGCTCAAATGATTACAGAAATTAAAACGGCTAATCAACTTGCGAAAGTAGCTGTAAAGGTCCCTGTTGTCCCTAACATTGGAACAATTGCTGTCGGTATCGCAAAGGCTGGTGCTGACTTTATTAACATTAGCGGATTTGATGGTGGTACAGGTGCCGCACGTATTCACGCATTGCAACATGTAGGCCTTCCTGTAGAAATTGGTGTGAAAGCCGCTCACAATGCTTTATTAGAAGCAAATATGAGACAAAAGGTAGAAATTTGGGCTGACGGTGGTATTCGAAGTGTTAATGATGCCTTGAAAATCATGCTCCTTGGGGCAAACCGTATTGGATTTGGTACATTATCCATGATTGCAATCGGCTGTACAACTTGCCGCGGATGTCATCTAGATACTTGTCACGTTGGAATTGCAACACAAATCGATTCTGAAGCTCAGGCGAAAGAACACGGATTACGCCGCTTCGTCCCGCGCGAATTAGAAAGCGCCGTTGCTGGATTATTACATTTATTCACCACTTTTGGCGTAGAACTAAAACGATTAACAGGAAATCTTGGTTATACAAATTTACAAGAAATTGTCGGACATTCCGATTTATTAGAACAAGTTCGAGGCGAAAATTTATTAGACTTATGTAATTTACTACAAACGATAGAACACCCATCTGTTACAAAAACAGAATACGTACCGGAAAAACAATTTGAAACAGTTCATTCCCCTCATTCAAAGGAATTAGTAGGCGTTGGCGTAGAGCAACGCGTTATGGGTGGTCTAGAATCTTGCTATCGCGTTCGTAGTAAATTATATGAAGACACGAAGCTTGAACCACTTACATTAAAGTATACGAATGGCTCTATTCCTGGAAATGGATTAGGTGCTTATAATAGTGAGAACTTATTTATACACGTAAATGGCGGTGCACAAGATGGTATTGGTAAAACCTCCTTTGGTGGTGGTATTTATATAACGAAAGCAAAAGGAAAAGACGGCATATATTATAACGGTTCTGTCGGAAAAGGTTTTGGGTACGGTGCACAAAAAGGAGCGCTATACGTTCAAGGTAACGCTGATGCTCGCGCTGGCATTCGCCTCTCTGGAGCAGACATGATAATTGGAGGGCGAATGACAAAGCCACTCCGTGAAAAAGAGCAAGGGAATATAGGTGTATACTCTAATATTAAAGGTTTCGCTTTTGAATATATGACAAATGGGCGAGCGCTTGTTTTAGGGGATCCTGGTCCATGGATTTGTGCTGGTATGACTGGTGGTGTTGTTTATTTACGTCATGATTCAAGCTCGGGTTTAACAGAACACGCCTTAAAAAGAAGAATCGCAAAAGGGGCAAATGTTACATTACAACCAATTAGTAAAAACGGCGTGCAAGATGTGACTGAGTTATTGGTAGATTACATTCGTGTATTAAATGAACATGAGCAATACGAGGAAGTTGCTTTATTAACACCGTTACTCGATGATATGCAGCAACAGTTTTTTGAAATTATCCCGAAAAAAGAGCAGGCTGATCCATCTATCTCCACAGAGTGATATACCAACTTTTCATTTTCAAGAAAAAATTGACGAAGTACACTTCTCATAGTAATCTATAGTAACAATTTGAAACCTGCTGAAATTCAGCAGGTTTTTTCACTAAAAATTGATGTTTAAAAAGAATTAGGAAAAAGTATAAAATGAATCTTAATTTCTTATTAACGTCACTAAAATATCACTTGCTAACATATTGTAATGAATGTATAGTATCATGTTGTACATTCATTATGACAAGAGAAAGGATCTTATTAAGGGTATGAAACTTGGTGCTCGCATTTTAAAAACGGGTATTGCCATCACATTAGCTTTATTTGCTTGTATTTTACTTCAATTACCGAGTCCAGTATTCGCGGGAATCTCAGCTATATTCGCTGTTCAACCGTCTGTATACCGCTCGTATTTAACAGCTCTTGAGCAAATTCAAGCAAACGTCATTGGTGCGGTATTCGCTATCGTATTTGCTACTGCTTTTGGACATAATCCTTTTATTATTGGATTAACATGTATATTAGTAATTGCGCTTACGTTACAATTACGATTAGAAAACACAATATCAATTGCTTTAGTAACAGTTATCGCCATTATGGAGTATCAGGGCGACGATTTCTTTAGTTTTGCCTTACTTCGCTTTGCGACGATTATGATTGGAATTATTGCGGCTTCACTTGTAAATTTAGTGTTTATGCCGCCAAAATACGAAACAAAACTATATCATCGTATCGTTGATAATACAGAAGAAATTGTAAAATGGATTCGAATGAATAGCAGGCAAGCTTCTGATTTTACAACGCTAAAAACTGATATTGATCGTATGAAAGAAAAAATGATCAAACTAAACCATTACTATTTGCTGTATAAAGAAGAAAGAAGCTACACGAAAAAAGTAAAGTTCGCAAAAATTCGTAAGCTCGTTTTATTCAGACAAATGTTAGCGACGACAAGCCGTGCTTTAAGTACGTTAAAATCATTACATCGTACTGAAAATGAACTGCGCTATATGCCAGAAGAATTTCAGGAATCTATCCAAAACGAACTTGACTCGTTAACCCATTACCATGAACAAGTTTTATTAAAATTTATTGGTAAAGCAAAAAAACAACAATCCGTTGAAATGCTTGATGAAGTTGAAACAGGTAAACAAGAATTAATTGATATCTTTATGGATTATCAAAACAAGGACGATGAGGAAGCGTATAAAACATGGCTACACCTTTTCCCTCTTATTTCTGCCATTATTAACTATAGTGAAGAAGTAGAGCATTTAGATTTACTTGTGGATAGCTTCTACACATACCATAAACCAGAAGCAGAACTCCAAATCGAAGATAAAAAAGAAGACGAATAAAGAAAACAGCTCCTTTTACGCTAAAGGAGCTGTTTCTGTTATATGTTGAAGTTGATATAAATTGTAATAAAACCCTCTTTTTTTCATTAACTCTTCATGAGAACCTGTTTCTTTAATTTCACCATCTTCAATGTAAATAATCGTATCCACATGTGTAATCGTCGCCAATCGATGTGCGATTACGATCGTCGTCCGATCAGCAGCTAACGTCTGAAGCGCCTGCTGAATATACCGTTCATTTTCTAAATCTAAAGCGGAAGTCGCCTCATCTAATATAAGTAACGATGGATTCTTTAGAAACACTCTTGCAATCGCTACACGTTGCCTTTGCCCACCAGATAACTTCACACCGCGTTCCCCAACGACAGTATTATAGCCATCAGGTAACTCTATAATAAAATCATGGATTTGCGCAGCTTTAGCAGCTGCAATCACTTCTTCCTCTGTAGCTTTCGGGTTTCCATATAAAATATTTGCCCCGATTGTATCACTAAATAACAAATTATCTTGCAGTACAATTCCAATATGACTACGTAAATTTCTCATATCATACTTTCTAACATCTATCCCATCTACATAAACTGCACCTGAAGAAACATCATAGAAACGTGGGATTAAGCTAGCAAGAGATGACTTCCCTCCCCCACTTGCTCCTACAAGTGCTACCTTCTCTCCTGGCAACATAGTTAACGAAAGGTTATGTAATATCTCTTTTTCATCCGAATTGTAACGAAAAGATACATTATCAAATATCACTTCACCATTTAATTTTGTCGTTTTTACCGCACTTGGCACATTGACAATATCGTATTTTTCATCTAACAATTCAAACACTCGATCCATCGATGCGAAAGACTGTGTTAATGTTGTAGAGGAATTGACAAGGCGGCGAAGCGGACTATACAAACTATCCATATATCCAACAAAGGCAACCATAGTCCCTAATGTTAACTGCCCCTGAATTACTTCATATGCTGCAAAACCGATCACCAGTAACGGGCCTAAATCGGTTAACGTATTCACTACCGAAAATGTCCTTGCAGTCCAACTCGTATGCGTTAATGCTTTCGTCAAAAATTCATTATTTCTTTTTTCAAATTGCTTACCCTCATACTCTTCTAATGCAAAGCTACGTGTCACTTGCATCCCTTGAATACGTTCATGTAAATACCCTTGCATCGTTGCTAAAGCTTGCGAACGCTCTTTCGTTAATTTTCGAAGACGCCCGAAAAAATATTTCACTGCCACTACATAAATAGGTAAAATTAATAACGCAACAAATGTTAATTTTATATTCATAGAAAACATAACAATAATAGCAATAGCAATCGTTGCCGTATCTAGCCAAACATTCATCAAACCAGTAATTACAAAATCCTTTGTTTGTTCTACATCATGGATTACACGTGAAATAAGCTCCCCTGTTTTTGTATTCGAATAATAGCGTAAACTCAACTTTTGTAAATGACCAAAAATATGTTTTCGTAAATCATATAGTATTGTATTTGCGATACGCTGCGCGAAATATTGACGATAATATTCAATTGGCGGTCTTACTACTGCAAAAATAAAAAAAGCAATCCCAACGGCTGTTACTAATTGGGATGTTTTATCTTGAAGTGACCCTCCGCCTTGAATTACATCATCGATAATATATTTTAATAACCACGGCATAATAAGCGGGATGCCGAATTTAACTAGACCAATCATAATTGTAATAGCAATAAGCCATCGATACGGTTTAACAAATTGCAAATATCTTTTTATACCTTGCACATAATCCCCCCTCTAATAGGACAAACCTGCCGGGAAATCCCCTGCAGGTTTGTTTTAATTTCTGTACATTAAATATCTTTCATACCACATATCTACGAAATCTGGCGCGAATGGCCCTTTTCTTTGATGAATCCATTGTGTTAATTGTGCTACATTTCGTTTTAAAATAGTATCAATAACAGGTGGATACTGCATAATTTGACTATGCTTTTCATACTCATCTTCATCTAAAAGCGTATATGTCATATCTGGATATACTTTAATATCTAAATCATAATCAATGTACTTTAATGCTTCAGAATCATATGCAAAAGGTGAGCCTAAATTACAATAATAATATACTCCCTCTTCCCTTAGCATCCCAATCACATTAAACCAATAGTTTGCATGAAAATAACAAATTGCTGGTTCACGAGTAATCCATGTTCGGCCATCTGATTCTGTCACTACTGTACGATCATTTGCTCCGATCACAAGGCTCTGTGTCCCTTTTAAAATTGTTGTCTCTTCCCACATTCTATGAATGGAGCCATTATGTTTATAACTATGTATTTGTACTTTTTCTCCTTCTTTGGGAAATCCCATATATACTCCCTTCTTTCAACTGCAAATGCCCTTTGAGCTGCATTCACTTTTTTTTCTATTATAACTTTTTTGTCGAAATTTTAAAACTAAAGCGACAAGACTCTATTTTTCACACTGAATACCATATCCCTAATCTTCTTAGGAGACGGGGCCTTCGCTGAATGATTTACAAACGAGGAAATGGAAATAGAAAAAGCCCTTCCTTATTTCTATCTAAAGAAGGACCTTTCACCGGAAGGTAACAATATGCCTTATCCTAAACTCGAAATCATTTTTTCAGTTTCAAAAGATTGAATCACACTATTTGTTTGCTCTTCAAATTTCTCATGTAACAGTTTTAATGCTAATTCTGTTCTATATATTTCTTGGCGGATAAAATGTAATTCCTTTTTATCGCACGTATCCTTTTCGCTCATTTCAATTTGCTGATACTTCTCTAGATGAGCTTGTAACTTTAACAACTCATCCATCGTTTCCAATTGCTCTCCTACCAACTTATCAAAATCGTTCATTACTTACCCCCTTTTGAACTTATTTATCAGTTATTATTCCTCATTACATATTTCTCATCTTTACCTTCCTTCTCCTTTGACTACATTTGTTGACTTATTAGAAGTTATGTCGTTCACTTTATTTTCATTACCATGACCCAGGCACAAAGAAAACACTTCTCCCGAATTAGAGAAGTGTTTTTCTTTCATTACTGATTTGAACTAGAAGATTGTGATTGTTTTGCAGCTGATTGTGCATTTTGTTTTTTCACAGCGTGCACATCTGTTTCAGTTGCGAATTCTGTACCATAACTAGCGTTTGCACTTTGTGCACCGGAAGCTTGTGCTTTCTTTGCTTCTGATTGTGCGTTTGCTTGTTTTACTGCTTGTACATTTGTTTCAGTTGCGAACTCTGTACCATAACTAGCATTTGTACTTTGAATGCTAGCACCAGAAGTTGCCTTGTTATAACCTTGTTGTTTTTTACTCATCTTTCTCACCTCCACAACCAATAATGTAACCAATTTACTTAGAAGCTATCCGTAATTTTCTTTTTAAAAAATTTCGCATATATCTCTTATTACTCATTCAAACTATAGGAAATGGAGGTGGGAGTATGTATATAGGACGCGATATGACTGAACTAACGATGATTTCAAAAAATGAATGGAAAGAAGATGAATTAGCTTATTTTCATCACTCATTACAACAGATTTTGCCGTATTTAAATTCAGAAGGTCAAAGTATCTATAAAGAAATTGTAGTAGAAATTGAATCAAGAGGTGGCTTACAACAAGGTGAAGCTAATTGGACTCATGGGACAAAAATTTCTTACGATTAAAAAAGTGTTCCCAATCTAGGGAACACTTTTTTAATTTATTGCATTGTAATTTTCTCAACGCAATTCTCATAAATCGTACGATGCGATTTCGAGAATGGTAACTGCTCAAATGCTTCTTTCGATACAAATTTCAATGTATCTGTTTCAACAATATCACCAGTTACTTTTCCGTAAAATACGAATATATCCCAAGTGCGATGTGTAAATGTATGTTGTACATTCATTGCGTATTCTTCAATAGAAATCGAGAGCTCAAATTTTTCTTTCATATAATCTGTAAGCTGCTCTTTCTGATTCCGAATCCCTTCCCCAAGTTCAGCATTTGGAAACTCCCACATGTTAGCTAATAACCCGGTACTTGGACGTTTATTAATGACGTAACGACCATCTTCTGTTTGAAGTACCCCTGCAACAATCGGTACCATTGTAGGAGCCTTCGCTTTACTTTTTACTGGTAACTCCTTTTGAACACCTTCAGCATATCCTCGGCAATGTTCACGTACAGGACAAAGTAAGCAAGATGGATTTTTGGGAATACAAATTAGTGCACCTAATTCCATCAAACCTTGATTAAAATAAGATGGATTTTCAGCCGAAATAATTTCACGTACAATCTCTTCAAACACTTTTCTAGTTTTCGGTTTTGCAATGTCATCCCATACTGATAAAATGCGAGATAATACACGCATAACATTTCCGTCAACTGCCGGCTCTGGTATACCATATGCGATACTTAAAATAGCACCTTTTGTATATGGGCCAACCCCTTTTAATTTTTCAATTTTCTTTACATCACTCGGTACTATCCCGCCGTATACTTCTTTCACTTCTTTTACAGCCGCATGTAAATTTCGTGCTCTAGAATAATACCCTAAACCTTCCCATGCTTTTAACACTTCTTCATCACCAGCATTTGCCAAAGCTTCTAGAGTAGGAAACTTCCCCATAAAATTCGCGTAATATGGTTTTACAGCTTCTACCCTCGTTTGCTGCAACATAATTTCCGAAACCCAGACGCGGTATGGATCTTTATTTTTACGCCACGGTAAGTCGCGTTGCTCTTTTTCAAACCAACCAATTAAATCATTTTGAAACTGCTCTATGTTAAAATTATTTAATATTTCAAGTGTCAAACTTGATCCCCCTCATTTTTTTGCATATAAGTACTATTATAAAGATTTTAGGAAAAAATTTAAGTAAGATGACATAGGAAATAGAAGGCAAAGGACTTGAGGTATCGAATAAAAAGAGTTACATTAATAAAAAAACGGAGGTGGATTTCTATGGACACAGCCACTCACCTTGTTATGGGCGTTACTCTAGGCAGTTTGGCAATGTTAGATCCAGCCATAGCACAAAGTGATATTGGGCCACAAGCAGTTATGCTTGCTACAATTGCCGGTTCCAATATTCCTGACATCGATACAGTTTTAAAATTGCGTAATAACGCTAAATATATAAGAAATCATCGCGGGATTACTCATTCCATTCCTGCAGTGATTCTTTGGTCATTCCTTATAAGTGGCATCTCTTTCGCCTTCTTTTCAGACGCTCCATATTTGCATCTACTACTTTGGTCATTTATTGCCGTCTTTCTTCATGTCTTTGTAGATATTTTCAACGCCTACGGTACACAGGCATTACGGCCCTTCACAAAAAAATGGGTAGCACTCGGCATCATTAATACATTTGATACCGTCATTTTCTTTATCCACCTACTCGCGATTGCTTGTATGCTTGTAGGTTCCCATAAAGGGTATACTGCTTTAGCAGCGTATATATTGATGATTATTTACTATATCGGACGGATTATGATGCATAGAAACATACGTAGCGTCGTATATAAACGTTTCAATCATGTGGAGAAAATAATCATTTCCCCTTCTTACAGATTTTATCATTATCATTTAGCAATCGTTACAACTGATTATTACTACGTTGCTAGATGGCATCGTGGTAACATCATGATATATGATAAGTTCGACCGGGTACCGTTCCCAGATAATACTATTATGCGCGCAGCTAAACAAGATGAAAACATCTCAGCATTTCTATCTTTCTCCCCTGTGTATCGCTGGGACATTTTCGATTATGATCATTATTACGAAGTTCGCTTCATTGATTTGCGCTATCGCAGTAAAGATTATTATCCATTCGTTGCAATCGTTCAACTCGACCACAATTTAAATATTATTAGTTCCTATACAGGATGGATTTTTAGTGAAGAAAAACTTCGAAAAAAACTGGAATTACTTCCACATTAAAAAAAGCGACTTAAGTCGCTTTTTTTAATGTTTCAAATGATCTTCTTGATTGATTAAATGGCTATATTTCGGATTATTTGTACGCATTTCATGAAGGCGACCTCCATGATTATTAATCCATGTTCGTACCACTTGTTCAGTCATTTCATCACCTTGATAACGACCTGATTTAGCATAAGTTGTTTGAAAGTCTTCCCACAATAATTCAACCCACGCACGAGCTTGTGCGTAAGAAAGTTTGTCATTTTTGTCTAATAATTCTTTTGTTAATGTTTCGTGAATATCATTCATGTTCTATTCTCCTTTTACCTATTTATTCCCTTAATTTCTAAAGGATAGTTTCCTCTATTTTGCACATTCTATAAGTGATACTTCTTAAAGAGGTATCAACTGATGATGAGGAGGGCGTTCGCAATGGGTAAACAAGCCGAATTTTGGTCTGAGTCAAAAAACAACAGCAAAATCGATGGTCAGCCGAAAGCGAAATCACGCTTCGCTTCGAAACGACCTAACGGCACAATTAACACGCACCCACAAGAACGTATGCGTGCTGCAAATCAGCAGGAAGAATAGTTCAGGTACAACCTAAAAAATTAACTTCCTACACGAGGTGATAAAGATGAGCTACCGTGATCGCTTAGATAGTCGTTCTGAATTATTTAACCATACGTGGACTCGTCCGAAACATGCAAAAGCGCAAGTTAACGGACAGACGCAACAAACCCAGTCTCTCATTATACTGGCGAATGAATGTAAAAAACGCCAATTTTAGAATCTCCTATCTCCTGTAACGCCTACCAAAGATGAAAACCAGAGAGATATTCGCTCTCTGGTTTTCATTTTTCTTGCAATAAAGAAATCGGTATTCCAATCTCTTCATTATCATTTTGCTTATGTCCCCAAGCAAATACCCCGTTGAAATACGTAATTTCAAATAATATACCAGGTTCTTCTACTAATTCATATGTCTCACCAATATGAAATTTGTTTATATCAGTCATATAAGCACGAGCCATTGCCATCTTTCGCATTAATACATCGAACTCATTTACAATACCAAGCTGCTCTGCCTTTATTGCTTGCTCTTTCAAAACCCCAATTTCTTCCCTTAGCTCATGTGGTGTCATTTCACTGTAGCGCTTTGGCATATTCATCTTATTCCCCTCATCCCTCTTCACGTTTCATCTGCAAAAATATCTCTATCTCATCAATAGAGAACCCTTTGCGATATAACGCTTGTTTCATCTTATTTTCGAATGTCCATCCATCATACTTCTTATATTTCTCATAATATTTATTCCCATGATAGTGTAACGCTTCTTGTTGCTGTTCGTCATCTTTTTCGTCTTTCAATTCTTCCAAACAAATTTGAATCACATCTCTAGAATATCCTTTACGAACAAGCATTTCGTCTAACTTTAGCTTCATTTGTAAAAAGGAATGCTTTTGATAAGACCTTTTCTTCTTTTCTATAAGAAGTAAAGCATTCTCAATTTGCTTTTCCTTCGGATATTCTTGTAAACTATGTGTAATGATTAGATCCTGAACACCTTTATTTAATAACTCTCTTTTAATAACAGTCGGACCCTTTCGATTCACATTACTTTGCGTTCGCGTATATAAAACAGCGTACTCTTTATCATTAATATATCGATCATGTAATAATTTCGAAACGACTTCAGAGATGACGGCCTGTCCCACTTCTTTTTTTCGTAAATAGTCTTCTACTTCTTTTTTTGTTCTCATTTGATAGGATAGATAGGAAATTGCTTGTAAATATGCTTTTTGTACCTCTTCATTGTATAAAATATTCCCTAACGCTATTTCATCAATTTCTAATCCTTTTTGTAATCCATGTTTCATTAAGATTACTTGATCCACACTAAATCCGTATTCTTCACCTTGACCTTTATCAATATAAATATTAAATCGTTCTTTCGATCGTTTTTGCACTTCTATTTTTGTAATGACAGCCATACTCTCACCTCTCTATTATTTTAACATAGTCAAGGAACGTTTTTGCTTTTCAAGAATATATATAATGAGGAGGAAATAATTGTGAGAATCGCAATTTCTGGTGGTACCGGCTTTATCGGTAAATACCTTTCTACTTTTTTTATTCAAAAAGGATATAATGTTTACATTCTTACTCGAAACAAAACTACTGAAACTTCCCATCCTAACCTTCAGTATGTAGAATGGACACCAGATTTACAAACCTTCCCCCTCTCTTCTATCGATGTAGTTATTAATCTAGCTGGAGAGTCTATTAATAGTAGATGGACAAAGAAACAAAAGGAATCCATTTTAAACAGTCGAATTCAAACAACAAAAGGACTCATTAAACAATTGCAAACACTTGGTACAAAGCCAAATACATTTATTAACGCAAGTGCTATTGGATACTATGGAACGTCTGAAACTGAGTCTTTTACAGAACAGCATGAGATTCCTGGAAATGACTTTTTAGCAAATACAGTATATTCATGGGAACAAGAAGCATCTAAAGCACGTTCTCTTGGAATGCGAACAATCTACGCAAGACTTGGAGTTGTATTAGGCGCAGACGGAGGAGCTCTTCCCAAAATGCTACTCCCCTATCAATTCTATATTGGAGGTACAATTGGATCTGGAAACCAATGGTTATCATGGATTCATATAGACGACGTCGTTCGCCTAATTGATTTCATCATACACAAAGAAGAAATTGATGGCCCTTTTAACATCACAGCTCCCCTACCTATAAGAATGAAGGAATTTGGAGAAACCATTGCAACTATAATGAAAAAACCTCATTGGTTACCTGTCCCTTCATTTATGCTTCACACTTTATTAGGTGAGATGAGTATACTTGTACTCGAAGGACAACATGTATTACCTAGTAAAGCAATTGAACATGGGTATCAATACACATTTCCGGCAATAGACCATGCATTACAAAATATACTTTCGCATACAATGTAGTACTTCTAAAACACAGTTTTACAGGGTCCCCTTTCAAAACTTTCATTTTCTAGAATCCGGAGCATTATTACACAAATAACCTTTCAGTTACTTTCCCTTAAATTCCATTAACATTGTAAAGTAACAGAAATGAGGTACCTATGAAAATATTGCTCAAACAAGCCATTGTCTATCCTATTACATCCCAAAAATTTCAAGGGGATGTACTCGTTATAGGAGAAAGAATTGCCGAGGTCAAGCCTTCCATTCAACCTACTCAAGATATGACAGTTATAGACGCTCGTGCTCTTCATCTTTTACCTGGATTTATTGATGTCCATACTCATCTTGGTCTCTATGATGAAGGTACTGGTTGGGCTGGCAATGATGCAAATGAAACATCTGAAGTTTCAACACCACATATCCGTTCTTTGGACGGAATCCACCCTTTTGATATTGCATTTCAAGATGCTGTACAAAACGGAATCACAACTGTTCACGTTATGCCAGGAAGTCAAAACATTATCGGTGGTACGACTTGTGTAATAAAAACAGCTGGAACTTGTATTGATCATATGATTATTCAAGAACCTGCCGGCTTAAAGATTGCCTTTGGAGAAAATCCTAAAAAGGTCCATAGTAATGGAACAAAAGAATCCATAACACGTATGGGAATTATGGGATTACTTCGGGAATCATTCTATGAAGCACAGCACTACGGGCATGAAGCTGATTTTCGAATGCTTCCTATCTTAAAAGCATTACGCCGCGAAATACCCGTACGTATCCACGCTCACCGAGCAGATGATATTAGTTCTGCTCTACGCTTTGCAACAGAGTTCAATCTCGATTTACGTATTGAACATTGTACAGAAGGACACTTTATTGTTGAAGAGCTTTCGAAACACAATTTGAAGGTTTCAGTTGGCCCCACTCTTACACGCCGTTCTAAAATCGAACTTAAAAACAAAACATGGGATACTTACCATATATTATCGAAAAATGGAGTGGAAGTTTCTATAACAACAGATCACCCTTATACACCAATTCAATATTTAAATATTTGTGCTGCTGTCGCAGTAAGAGAAGGATTAGACGAAAAAACTGCACTAGAAGGAATCACCATATTTCCAGCACGAAATTTACGTTTAGAGGATAGAATTGGAAGCATTGAGGTTGGAAAAGACGCTGATCTCGTGTTATGGACTCATCATCCTTTCCATTATTTAGCCAAGCCTGTACTAACCATGATTGATGGAAAAATAATTTACAAAAAAAATAAAAAAAACTAGTTTATTTTTTTGACTAGATAAAGTATTATACGATTATAAACTGAATGAAACCATAATCAATTTGTGTCGTGATTATCATTTTCAAATTGATGAATGGGGAAGGCAAATGGTGCGCCACCAGCGTTAGAAACTGGTTCTAGTGGGTTCGATTCCCACCCCGAAATTTTTTAAAGATTGATATAAAAATTTCGAGGGTGGGGTGTTTTTTCGTCATGCTACCCTCGTGTGAGGAGGAGTTAGTATGTTGAAAAAACGCGACTTACACGACAGCCACGTTCTATACGAGTTAATGGTGGACCCAGCTGTCTTCCCTTTTGTGCGTCAAAAGGCTTATTCTTATGAAGAGTATTTATTTTTAACGAAACAAACGATTGAAGCTGAAGAGCGTGGGGAATTAATTTCACGCACAATTTTAGATGAATGGGGTAACCCTATCGGAACAATTACTTTATTTGATGTGCAAGAAAAAGCCGGATTTCTCGGAACATGGCTTGGCAAACCCTATCATGGAAAAGGCTATAATAAATTGGCGAAAGATTCATTTTTTAGTGAACTTTTCTATGAATTAGATATTGAAACAATCTTTATGCGTATTCGTAAAATAAATATTCGTTCTATTAAAGCTGCCGAAAAACTACAATATGTAAATCTAGCAAACGAAACAAGAAAAGCTGTTTATGATGAAATTAACGCAAATGAAGAAGTATATAACTTATATGAAATCCCAAAAGATCAATATACACTTGCTACAATGCGAGATACAACGTTCCAAGATACTCACCAATTAAAAGAAGCATAATCTAAATTTTTAGAAAAAATAATTAATCATTAACATTTTGCCATATACGTATATCACCCTATGTCTTTGGAAACGATAGATAGTGACTTTAGGACACGAGGTGATTTGTAATGGATAAAAAGAAACGTGACAAAACAAAAAACACATTATCTAGTACACAAGAAGTTCTTTACCAACGAGAATTTCGCAAAGCAGATCGCGCAGCGGGTTATCGCTCGAAAAGTATTTAAAGTGAGAATGAATAATTAGACGTTTTCCCCCCTAATTATTCATTCTCATTACATATTTTTTCTACGTGATAGAATAGACAAAAAGGTTCCTTATAAATAAGGAACCTTTTTTGTGTGGATAAAGTTATCCACACAATTTATAGAATTGTGAATAAATTCAACAAACCCTTCACAAGTTTATATGTTGTAACGCATAGTAAATGTTAGAATTGTGGATAGTTTTCTAAAAATTGTGGACAATGTGGATATAGTTGTTAATATTTCGACTTTACTGTTTAATGAAAGCGTAATCTTCATGTGGATAAGTTACTACTTTATCTTATAAAACAATAAAAAACCCTCTTTAAACATATAAAAGAGGGTTTCATATTAAGTAAATAATTGTGCAAGAGCAGGTGATTTAATAGGTATATGATTCGGTTCTACATGATTTTCTGCCAAAATTGTATCCACAATATGACCCGCTGGCTCCGGACGATAAATGCTTTTCATCGCTTCTTTCATTTGAAGAAGCTTCATATCATCTTGTAATAACGCCTCTGTCTTTGCAAAAACCTCACTATCATCACGAATGACAACTGCAGCTCCTTTTCTTTCAAAGTACATCGCATTTTCATTTTCTTGTCCTGGAACAGGCTTATATAAAATGACAGGTACTTGCAATGCTGCCGCTTCACTTAACGTAATACCGCCTGGCTTCGTAATCATACAAGAAGTAACACGGAATAATTCATCAATATTTTCAACATAACCAAATACTTTTAATGCATCAGGATTTTTTTCCTGTACTCCTAATAAATCCTGTTTTAACGCTTCATTCTTTCCACAAACGACAACTACTTGTAAATTAGGTAATGACATAAATGATTGGCATAGTTCTTTTACACTTCCTAATACCCCATGAGCACCTGCTACAATTAGTAAAATCTTTTTATTCTTACATAACTGATATTTATTATATATAATGTCTGGATTGATCTTCAGCTCAAAACTACTACGAATCGGAATTCCAGTTTCAACAATTTGCTCCGAGGGCACACCAATATCAACCATAATTTTTTTCACGTGATCCGTTGCTACAAAATAACGATCTACTTCCCGATGAATCCATATTTTGTGCACACAAAAATCCGTTAATACGTTATAAACAGGAATTGAAATACCTGTTTGCTTTTTTAACTCTGGTACAGCTATGATCGGAAAAGTATTAATAACAATATCCGGTTTCTCTGCTTGTAAAAGTAATTTCAAACGTTTTCTTCCAAAGTTCGCATACCAAGATGCTATCTTTTTATCATAAATTTTTTCTACGCCATAATAAAACAAGCGGTATAATTCTTTTCCTATTGTATAACTTTTTAAATATAAATATTTTGTAATATCGGTTATAACTGGATGTGATTCTCCAAACAAATCGCATACAATTACATCTTTAATTCCTTTTTGGCGAAATGTTTGTTCTAATGTTTTCGCTACTTGCACATGACCATTACCGTAATGTGCAGTTAATATTAAAACCTTGGGGTTTTTTATCAAACAAATCCACTCCTAGCTTATTGTTTCTCCATATTGCATATACGACAATAGGAAAAACATTTTCCTTAAAAATTACATAAACAGATTTTAATACTTCTCTTTCAGCTATGTACCTGTCGTGGATATGCAAAGCATATAAGATTGACCCCTTAATCCTATCTGTGCTCATATCTTTACATTATACTTTCCTATAAGAGCTTTCGCAATAACTTACAAATGTTCTCTATTCCATGATACTCACTCTTTTACTTCTTAATTCTTTTTACTATTTTGATTTCCCTTTACAATTATGTAAATTTCTCCACTTATTCCTTACAAAAATATGGATATTCTATTTTTAGTATACTCTTTTCTATATACATACTCTAGGTTTTATTGTAAAGAAAGCAAAAAGCCTAATCCAACATTTGGATTAGACTGCTTGTAAAATATGTCTTGCTTGCTCTACATTTTTTTCAGTAGGTGGTTCTACATTCGCGAGTGGATACTTATGCCCAAGTGCCTCCCATTTATATACCCCAAGCTTATGATATGGTAGCACTTCAACCTTCTGAACATTAGACAGGCTTTGAATAAAGCTAGATAATTTTTGTAGATCCTCTTCATTATCCGTAACACCAGGAACTAATACGTGTCTTACCCAAATTGGTTTATTTTTATCCGATAAATAACGAGCAAATTGTAAAATATGTTCATTTGGTTTCCCTGTTAATTTACGGTGTTTCTTTGAATCAATATGTTTCAAATCCAATAAAACTAAATCTGTGTAATCCATTAAAATATCTAGCTTATTTTGGAATTCTGGTTCTTCAGAATAACAACCACCCGAAGAATCAATTGTTGTATGGATTCCAACTTCCTTACATTTCTTAAATAATTCAATTAAGAAATCTAGCTGTAATAATGGTTCACCACCACTAACTGTTATACCGCCTCCAGAAGCTTCAATAAAAGGAAGGTAACATGTCACATCCTGCATTACTTCTTCAACTGTTATTTCTTTTCCTTTACCAATCTCCCACGTATCAGCATTATGACAGTATTGACAACGTAATAAACACCCTTGTGTAAATATGACATAACGAATTCCTGGGCCATCAACAGTACCACAAGACTCTACAGAATGAATTCTTCCTTTTATCATGTTACTTCCTCCTTTATTGAAGCAGCCCCCCTCTGCTATTTATAAAAAACAGAGGGGCACTTTTTCACTTACATACTTTCATGCATTGTACGATTAATTACATCGATTTGTTGTTCACGAGTTAATTTAATAAAGTTTACAGCGTAACCAGATACGCGAATTGTTAATTGTGGATATTTCTCAGGATGTTCCATCGCATCCATTAATGTTTCACGATTAAATACGTTAATATTTAAGTGATGGCCTTCTTTTACTGCATAACCATCAAGCATTGATACTAAGTTACGTACTTGTACATCATCTTCTTTACCAAGTGCTTTTGGAATAATAGAGAATGTATTAGAAATACCATCTTGTGCATCTTCATATGGTAATTTAGCTACAGATAATAATGAAGCTAATGCACCTTTTGTATCACGGCCATGCATTGGGTTCGCACCTGGTGCAAATGGTTCTCCAGTACGGCGACCATCTGGAGTGTTACCAGTTTTCTTACCGTATACAACGTTAGATGTGATTGTTAAGATCGACATTGTATGAACAGAATTTCTGTATGTTTTATGTTTACGAAGTTTATTCATAAATGTTTTTACAAGATTTACAGCGATTTCATCTACACGATCATCATTGTTACCGTATTTAGGGAAATCTCCTTCGATTTCAAAGTCAACTGCAATACCGTTTTCATCACGAATTGGTTTTACTTTTGCGTGTTTAATTGCACTTAAAGAGTCTGCTACTACAGATAGACCCGCGATACCTGTTGCCATTGTACGAAGAACATTTGTATCATGAAGTGCCATTTCAATACGTTCGTAGCTATATTTATCATGCATGTAATGAATAACATTTAATGTGTTTAAATATAGACCTGCTAACCATTCCATTGTCATATCAAACTTACGCATAACTTCTTCATAATCTAATACTTCAGAAGTAATTGGTGCGTACTCAGGACCAACTTGTGCTTTAGATTTTTCATCTTTACCACCGTTAATCGCATATAGTAATGCTTTTGCTAAGTTTGCACGTGCGCCGAAGAACTGCATTTGTTTACCAATTCTCATTGCAGATACACAACAAGCAATTCCGTAGTCATCGCCGTAGTCAGCACGCATAATGTCATCATTTTCATATTGAATTGCTGATGTTTTAATAGACATTTTCGCACAGTAGTTTTTAAAGTTCTGCGGTAATTGTTTAGACCAAAGAACTGTTAAGTTTGGTTCTGGAGCTGGTCCTAAATTATCTAATGTATGCAAGAAACGGAATGAGTTCTTTGTTACTAATGGACGACCATCTAATGCTATACCACCGATAGACTCAGTTACCCAAGTTGGGTCACCAGAGAATAATTCATTATAATCAGGTGTTCTTGCAAATTTCACAAGACGTAATTTCATAATGAAGTGATCCACAATTTCTTGTACTTCTTCTTCTGTTAAAGTACCATTTGCTAAATCTCTTTCAATATAAATATCTAAGAATGTAGAAGTACGTCCAAGACTCATTGCAGCTCCATTTTGCTCTTTAATCGCTGCTAGATATGCGAAGTATAACCATTGGAATGCTTCTTGTGTATTTGTTGCAGGCTTAGAAATATCAAAGCCATGAGAAGCAGCCATTTGTTTTAACTCTTGAAGTGCACGCATTTGCTCAGATAACTCTTCGCGTAAACGCATTGTATCTTCGCTCATTACACCGCCAGTTAAATTCAAATCAGCTTTTTTTACTTCAATTAAATGATCAATACCATATAATGCTACGCGTCGGTAGTCACCGATAATACGTCCACGTCCGTATGCATCTGGAAGGCCAGTAATTACACCTGATTTACGAGCCGCTTTCATTTCTGGTGTGTATGCATCAAATACACCCTGATTATGCGTTTTTCTCCAGTCTCTGAAAATACGACTAAGTTCTTTATCCATTTCGTATCCATAAGATTCACAAGCTTGTTCCGCCATACGAATACCACCATATGGTTGTAAAGAACGTTTAAATGGTTTTTCAGTTTGGAAACCGACTACTTTTTCAATATCTTTATTTAAATATCCTGGTTCATGTGATGTAATAGAAGAAACAATTTTTGTATCCATATCAAGAACGCCACCGTTTTCACGTTCTTTCGTTGTTAAATCCATTACTTGATCCCAAAGTTGTTTCGTTGCTTCAGTTGCTCCCGCTAAGAAAGATTCGTCCCCTTCGAAAACGTTTACATTATTTAAAATGAAATCGCGAACATCAATCTCTGCTTTCCATTTTTCACCTTTAAAGTTTTCCCATGCGTTTTTAACATTTTCTAATACTTGAGTCATCCTAATCTCCTCCATTTTTGATTAGTACAGGACTAAGATTTTTTATATAACAGCTTACACACTTAGAATACTACTTTTTTGCTAAAGTGAACGAAATAGTTGTGACATGTTTGTGAAATGTTGAGCAAACTACTATATACATAGTGTTAACTTCACTTAAAAGTCTTTATAATTAACCCTTTCCTTAATTGTATTTTTTTGGTATCCTTATATACGAGTCCTATTTTGTAATATAAGAACAATACCCATTGTAGAGCTGTAATACTCTTATCTCCTAGTCTGTTATAGTTTTTATAACAGAACAAAAAAAGTGTACATATGTTGTACACTTTTTTTGTTACTACTCTAAAACATCTCTTTTTCTATTCCCATCATAGAATCCACCACGACTACCTTCTAATACAATTAATTGCTCTAATCCTTCTATATGATCACCTATAATTCGCAAGACAGCTGGAGGATGACCTATTTTTGCAAAATGTTCACTGGGACGAATGCGGTTCATCTTATCGACCTCTACACGACTTACACACGCAATTTCGAATCCTGAAAGAATAGCTTTCACTTGCGCTACGCAAGGTGACAATAAAGATCTATACCCAATTGATTTCAAACACTTCTGGCTAAACGCATTAGGTACAGCGATAAGAGATCCTACTCCTAAATCTTTTCTATCACAAGCTAAATTTAATGCATATTTAAATGCAGTTACAAGATGAAGCGGTACTCTTAAATCTAAATAATGATTTAGATCATTTAATGCGACATCCATTCCATCTGCAATAGCTTTTGCAAATGGATATAGCTCACTAGCTGGAGTAACAAAATCACCGTCTATAAATAATACAATTTCTCCTTTGGCGAAATAAGTTCCAAGTGAACGCCCCACATCGTTGCCAAGTGCTTCTTTATATACAATTGTTGTTGCTCCCTTGTCTTTTGCAATCGTTGCTGTTTTATCAGACGAACCATTTACAACAACGATAATTTCAAAAGGTTCAATTTTGCGAAGCTCTTCTATAACATTTCCAATTGTTTTCTCTTCATCTTGTACAGGAATAATGACCGATAATTGTTTTCCTTTATACAACTTAGATGTAACGCCCCATCCTTGATAAAAATCTTCGAAACTTAAAGTATGATAGACACACTCTCTTTTCCTATTTCCATCATAATACCCTCCGCGCTCATCACTGCCTACTATTCGCTCCGCTACAGCTTCTATATGATCACCTATCATCCGTTTTTCAGATTGAGAAAGAACCGTGCCATACGCAGCATGCTCGGCCGGCCGAAATTTATTCGGTGTAATAACGTCAATTGCACAATGACGACTAATTCTCCATTTGCTTTGTACTAGGCGTAAATGAGCGACAATAGGATTAACGAAACATTCATATCCAATGCTTTGAACAACTTCTTTCGTCAATGCATGCGGTACAGCTAATAAAGAATCAATCTTTAATTCTTCGCGCTCTAATATTGCATTTAATATTTGGCGCCATACTGTCACGGCGTGCGGTTTTTGTTTCTTTAAAAATAATGCGTCCAAATTATTTAAAACGATGTCGGCCTGATCATGTAAAATCGGATTAAGGAATAATTGTAATTTTGAAGTTTGAATAGCAAAATCACCATCTATAAATAGTAATACATCACCTATAGCTTGTTTTGCACCAGCTGCACGTCCAACATCATTTCCAAGCTGCTCTGTATACCGCAGTACTTTACATCCTAAATGCTCAGCAACTGTTTCTGTACCATCAGTACAACCATTTGCTACTACAATAATCTCTAATGGATTTAATTCTTTTACCGATTGAACAACGTCTGAAATCGTATCAATTTCATTACATGCAGGAATAATAACTGATAACGACTTAGCCATTACTTTCTTCACGAAACCAATTAATTGTTTCTTTTAATCCGTTCTCCCACGTTACTTTCGCCTGAAATTGAACAAGTTCTTTTAATTTCGTTACATCTGGTCTTCTATTTGGAATTTCTTCAAAGCCATGTGGGTATACCTCTTCAAAAGGAACTTGGACAATCTTTGAAGAAGATTTCGTTAGCTTTTTAATTACTTCTGCTACTTCTTTTATACTCTTTTCATTCTCAGAACCTATATTAATAATTTCACCATTTACCTTCTCATCCATTGCTCGAATCGTTGCCTCTACCGCATCACTTACATACGTGAAGCAACGTGTCTGCTTTCCATCTCCATATACGAGAATGTCTTCTCCTTGCAAAGCTGCACGGATAAATCGTGGGATTACCCCTGCATACGGACCATCTTTCGCTCTTGGACCATAAATATTAAAATAACGAACAATCGTGACAGGTAAACCTTCTAATGCGTAACCTAAACATAATGTTTCTTCTAATGTTTTACAAATTGCATAACTCCAACGTATTTTTGAAGTTGCCCCGTATAATCGATCCCCCTCTTCAGAGAAGGGTGGCTTTGCCTTACCATATACTTCTGAAGTAGAAGCAAAGACTACTTTCTTCTTTTCTTTTAGCGCTGCTTGTAAAATGTTTCTCGTGCCATCAAAATTCGTTTCAATAAGCTCTATACTCTTTTCCATTGTCGTTTTCACACCTAAAATTGCCGCTAAATGAAAAACTACATCATGTTGATTTACTAATTCATAAATAGAATTTTTATCTAAAACACTTATTGGAATAACCCGAATTTCTTTCATTAACTCATCATGATATTTATTTTTCCCTTTATAGAAGTTATCAACAATCGTAACCCCATAGCCTCTTTTCACCAGCTCTTCGGCTAAATGTGATCCAATAAATCCTGCTCCACCTGTAATTAAACATTTCTTACTCATACACTCACCTTCTTTATAATTCCACGCGTATCTATTACTCGCTTCATTGCTTTAAAAAGCTTCCAATCGATATTAGAGTGATCAGTTAAAATTAAAATACAACCCGCTTGTTTAACGACTTGTTCATCCAAAGAAACAGATTGGTACACCTTATCTCCAAATTTTGCAGAAGAAATATATGGATCGTGATATTCTATCTCATATCCTTCTTTTATTAACAATTCGATAATTGGCAACGCTGGTGATTCTCTTAAGTCATTTACATCTTTCTTATACGCAATTCCTACAATTAAAACTGATGCAGGCGATTGCACCATGCCTTTTACTTTCCTAACTATTTTCTCTGGCATTTCTTCATTAATCACATGTGCTGCTTCAATTAATTGACTAATTGTCCCATTCTTTTTTATTCTCCATTGGAAATATAAAGGATCTACTGGAATACAATGTCCTCCTATTCCTGGTCCTGGCCAATATGGGGTAAATCCAAACGGTTTTGTAGATGCAGCTTCAATCGCCTCATAAAAATCAATTCCTAAACTTTCACATAGTGTGTTTAACTCATTTACTAATGAAATATTGACTAGGCGTTGAATATTTTCAAATAACTTACACATTTCCGCTACTTTTGGAGAGCTAACAGGAACGATTACATCGAAGATCGTGCTATATAAATCCTGTACTTTTTGTTTGCACTGCTCTGTTTGTCCACTAATAACCTTTGGAATAGCTTGAACTGAATATTGACTATTTGCTGGATCAATTCTCTCAGGAGAATATCCGATATAGAAATCTTCTCCTACCTTTTGGCCGCCTTGAGAAACAATCGGAATAATAACTTCCTCGAGTGTACCTGGATATGTGGAGCTTTCAAAAATGAAGGTTTGTCCTTTTTGAAGGTTTTTTTGTATATAATGTGAGGCTGAAATGAGGGCACTTAAGTCTGGTTCTCTTTGTTCATTAATTGGAGTCGGGACAGTGACAATAACATAATCACTATTTTGAAAATCAGCAATGCCTTGCTCTGGTGTATTTACTATTAATTTTTTTTTCGTCAATAAACTTTGTAACTCTTTAGAAGAAACATCCGGAATATAACTTTCCCCTTTTATAATTGATTCTATTTTTCTAATATCTTTATCTAACCCAAGTACTGTATGCCCTCTTTCCGCAAAATGGACTGCTAAAGGAAGGCCAACATACCCTAAGCCAATAATAGCTACTTTACTACTATTCATTTGTATTCTCTTCTTCCCTTCTCAATTGTTGAATGATATCTCTATCTCTATCTCCATCCGTAAAGCCACCGCGTTCGTCTGTACATTGTAATAAATACGCAATCGCCTCAATTTGATCACCGAAAATACGATCAAATGCTGAAATACGCCCATTTACAAATTCGTGTTGCTCTGGACGTACTCGATTTGTTTTTATAACATCTACTAACTCTACTGCTGTAATAGAGAATCCTTCTAAAATAGCTTCCACCTGAGCTAATGGAGGAATCACAAGAGAATCATAACCAATTTTCTCTATTACTTTTTTATGCATAGCGTGTGGTACTGCTGTTAGTGAGTTATTCCATAAATCTGGTCGCTTCGCTATCAAATTCACAAAATATTTTCCCATGCTAATTGGATCTGCTGGATGAAACATATCTAATAAACACTGTAAATCATTTAATGCCACATCACTTCCATCTTCAATATCACGCAAAAATAGAATTAAATTTGTTGCTGGAATAACAAAATCACTATCAACAAATAAGCAAATATCTGCCGTAGCATACATGGCCCCTATCGCCCGTGCTACATTATGCCCACGCACTTCCTCCAACTCAACAACAATAACATTCTCTAGCTTTACTTGTTTAATGGTCTTTACGGCAGCTCCATTCACAACAACTATAATTTCATCTACACCTGCTTTTTTCACTTCTTGTATAACAGACCTTATAGTTGTTTTCTCTTCTGATACTGGGATAATGGCACTATATTTCGCTTTTTTCTTTTGTAATAAAACTGGTTTATACTTTCCTACAAACTCCCTATCTTTATTGCCCTCTGAAAAACCACCGCGATTACCGTATGTTTCGATTACGTATTGTAAAGCTCGCAAATGATCACCCATAATACGACTAGTCGCTTTCGGATAAGGAGAGCCAGGTGATGTGCCCGTATGGACAGGACGAACTTTATTTGTGTAAATGACATCAACTGAAGCCATATCAGAAATATCTACTCCTCTAGACATCGCCATCGCTTGAAATAGTGCTGGATCCGCTAAATTCCACCACCCTAGTTCTTCAATCACTTCACGACTTATCGCATGTGGTATCGCAATTAAAGATCCTACAACAAATTCTTTTTTGTTCAAATAACGGTTTAACATATATTTTCCAACCGTCGTATAATGCGGTCTCATCTTCAAATAAACGGACCATGTTAAATTATTTAAAACAATCTCATGTCCTTGCTGTATTCCTTTAATAAAATTGTATAATTCTTCACTTTTCATAACGATATCACCATCTAAAAATAAAACAATTTCACCTTTTGCTTCTCTAGCACCAATTGCCCGTCCCACATCATTACCAAGGGAATATCTATAATAAATCACACGGCAATTATGCTGTAATGCTATTTCTTTCGTACCATCTGTCGATCCATTATCTACTATGATAATTTCATATGGTTCCAACTTTCTCACTTCTACTAAAACTTTTGATAAAGTACTTGCTTCATTATGCACTGGAATAACAACTGACACTCTCATACTTGTATCACTCTTACCCTTCCAAGCGAACATAAGCAATAATAGGAATACGTACAACTACATCTTCTGGTGGTCCATAAGAAGGAGAAGTACGTACAATTACTGCCCCATCTGTCACAGATAAAAGAACTCCTGCAATGATTTCTACAGCTGTCACAACTTGCACTAGTTCACCAACATGGTTACGTAATTCATCAGTAAATAACATATATAACTCTCCTTTCTTACACTTCTTTAATTGATATAATACTTGTAAATGGTAATAAAACTTCTGTTCCTATTCCTTCTTGCAATGTTAAGAAATCATCACCAACTGCTACAATCACACCCGTTAACTGTCCAACTGTCACAGTAATTTCCACGTTTTTACCCAAATATTGCTCTGCAATTTCTTTAAAAGGTGATGTATTACATTCTTTTAAAATGTTACAAATAATAGATTGGAATCTACTTGATTCAATAACTTCTTCCGTAGCTTGCTTAGAGTTTCTTTGAATAAATCTCGCGAAGTTTTGTGAAAATAAAAGTCTCTCCACAGCAGGCAATAACTTATTATCTAAAAAATAATCTAATTGTCTATTAAACAATCTCGATAGCTTTTTCCAATATTTACCGAACAAACACATACACTTCTCCTCCTATTATTTTTAAAGTATAAAAAATACATCTATACATCTTAATGTATACAAAGCAGACTTTTTTGTGATAGGTAAGACATACATTTTTCAAAGAAACAATCTTTTTTAATCACATAAAAAAGATAGATGGTATCCCATCTATCTTTATATATATTTTAATTTTTAATTGTAACAATGGCAGCTGCACTATAATAAACCGCTCGTGGTAATTCAGCCTGTTCACTTATAGAAGCTGTAACAAGTGAACCACCACTTGCCGAGAAATACTTAACAGCTTCTAAAGGAATACCATCTTCTTTTACATCAATATGCGTTCCATCTCGCCAATCTATTTTCTGTATTGTTGCTGAAAGGTCCCCAGTCACTTTACCAAATTCTTTACCATCCACCCCTAAAAAGATCCATTCCCACTTTGTTAAACTTAGTACTTGTTTCAACTCTCCAATTTTCTTTCCATCTACATTAAAAAAAGTATAGAAATTGCGTACTCCCTTCTCCTTTTGAACACGCAACAACCTTTCTCCCGAGTGATTATATAAATAAAATTGTTGCTTATGTAGTCCCTTAAACAGAAAAGAAAGTACAGCTTGCCATACACGTTGAATAACCAAATCATACTCTTCTTTTAAAAATCCTACTGCACTGCCATCTAATCCAAAGTACGTTATTACTTGAAATACCCCTACCTCTTTGCGAACAACAAATTTTTTTTGCTCAAATAATTCAGAAGTCTCTATATTATAATTTTCCTGTTTAAGCATTTTTGACCTTCGTTTTTCCATAAAACTATATATTAATAATCCAAATGCTAGTAGTACAACACTTATTAATTTCAGATTTTCTTTCTCCGAAGTAAATAGCATCCCTTTTTTATATTCCATCACTAATACAATTGCGACGATAATCCATACAATGACAGATACAAAAAATATGCGTTTTGCATTACGTGCGTGATGCTTATGTATACTCATATCCCTCCCCCTTTTCCATTTATCCCGCTATTCGCCGGGCAGTAAGACCCCCACTTCAAAATTCAGCGAAAGCAAAGAAGTTAGGTGTGGGATCAACTGCCCGTAAAAGCCCGATTGGTGAGGGCTAATAATCAGTGGGGGATGAAGAAAACCCCCACTGATTAAAGTTTCACTTTATTTCATTATCTCATTGTCCCCTACACTTCCTCAATAAAAAAAGACCATCCAATAGGATAGCCTCTTACACTTCAATATTTCGCAACATCGTATAAATGTCGTTATTCACTTTACCAAACGATTTAATGTTGTTTTGAATGTTAGATAATAAAACGACATATACACTTCCGTTTTTACTAAATCCATTTAAACAATTCCATCCTGGCATTACACCGTGATTCGAATAACTTCCCGGATCTACATACCAACCAAATCCGTAATCCTTTTTCACAGCCGTAAACATTTGATCATAGCTCTCTTTTGAAATTAACTTTCCAGAGAAGAGCGCTTCATTAAATAAATATAAATCATGTGCACTTGTATATATATCACCACAACCATATAGTTGTGACATACTTGGAATATTAGGTGTTGTCATATTGTTATTTACTATTTTATAACCTGTCGATGGAAACCTTGTTTGCTCTAACGCTTTGCCGAAACCAGACTGCTTCATACCCGCAGTAGCAAAAATATGTTGTTTAATATATTCTTCTAACGATTGTCCACTTACCTTCTCAGCGATGTAGGCAAGTATCGAATAGTTCGAATCGGAATATTTCCATTTCTCTCCTGGACCCCCAACACGCTTTTGCTTTCCTATTCGTTTTATCAATTCTTCATGAGAAATATCCTCTGTTCCCTGCTCATACTCTGGAATTCCTGATGTATGTGTTAGTAAATGTTTTAACTGAATACCATTACCTTGAGGGAAATCTGGAATATACTTTGCAACCGTATCCTCTACGTTTAATTTATTTTGATCCTTTAATTGCATAATAGCAGTCGCTACAAATGCCTTTGAAATAGAACCAATATAAAAAGTTGTCTCTGAATTATTCGGTACTTGTTTCTCTTTGTTCGCCATACCGTATCCTTTATTCAAAAGAACTTTTCCATTCTTCACAATAACAGCTGTCCCGCTAAATCCTGCGTTTTGTAAATATTGATCTAATTGAGCGTTTTCATTAATTTCTTGAGGTGGTCCCTCAGCATGCTTCTCCACAGCTTGTACTTGCTTTACTTGTTCTTCCTGCTCTTTTTGTTTTTGTACTTCTCGCTTCTTTTTTTCTTCTGCTTTCTTTTTTAGATCTTCTTGTTTCTTCATTTCTGCCGCTACTTTTAAAGTTTCTTCTTTCTTATTATGCGCAACAATTTTTGTATACATGAAATATACAAGTGAAAATAGTAAGACGAGAATGATTGTTCTTTTTATGTATACAATCGGCCGACGTGCTTTCCCATTCGCATGATTTTTTTCCTGATCCATGATTGCTTTTTTCCCCTTATTTACCGATAATTTACTTTAAATCTTTTCCCTATATTATGGATAATCTATTCTATAACATCACTACTTTATCACGCACTGCACATATTACCAACCTATATGTATGAAAAAGAAAAAGAAAATTTACAAAAGTAAGATTCCCGTTAAATTGTTAACAAAAAAAGAGGATATCCTCTAAAAAATTGATGTTATCAATCTTTTGGGATATCCTCTTATCTCATTATTTATACGTGTTTTTTCATATCATCGGCAACAGATTCAACATTTGTACCTACGATAACTTGGACACTCGTGTTACTTAATTTCATAACACCTTTTGCACCTGCACGTTTTAATGCTGCTTCGTTTACTTGACCAGCATCTTTCACTTGTAAGCGTAGACGTGTTGCACAGTTATCAATAACTGTTAAGTTTTCTTTTCCACCTAAAGCTGCTACGTAAGTTTCACCAATTGAACCTGCAACTGGCGCATCATCCTCTTCAGCTAACTCATCGTCATCTTCACGACCAGGAGTTTTCAAGTTAAACTTCTTAATTAAGAAGTAGAATACTACAAAGTAAATTACTGCGTAAATTAAGCCGATTCCCGCTAGCAATACTGGTTTTGTTGCAATACCAAAATTTAAGAAGTAATCAATTGCACCGGCACTAAATGTGAAACCATCGTGAATGCCAAGTGCTGTTGTTACAAATAAAGAAATACCTGTTAACACGGCATGAATACCATATAATACTGGTGATAAGAACATGAATGAGAATTCAATTGGTTCTGTAATACCAGTTAAGAATGAAGTTAATGCTAGACCACCTAACATACCTGTAACCATTTTACGTTTTTCTGGTTTAGCAGCTGCAATCATTGCGAAACATGCTGCTGGTAAACCGAACATCATAACTGGGAAGAAACCAGTCATAAACATACCTGCTGTTTTATCTCCTGCAAGGAAGCGAGCAATATCACCATTTACAACATTACCTGCTGCATTTGTAAAGTCACCAAATACGAACCAGAAGTATGTGTTCATTACATGGTGTAAACCAATTGGAATTAATAGACGGTTTAATAAACCAAATAGACCTGAACCAACTGCGCCTAAATTAACAATTCCATGAGCTAATGCATCGATGCCATTTTGAATTGCTGGCCAAATTTGTGCGAATAGAATTCCTAATATTAACATCACAACCGATGTAACAATCGGAACGAAACGTTTTCCAGCAAAGAAACCTAACCATTCCGGAAGTTTAATCTTATGGAATTTATTATAAAGGAACCCTGCTATAACGCCGACAATAATACCACCTAAAACTTTCATATCCACTTTAGTCGATAATTCGGCGGCCTTAGATACTTGTGTCATTGTATCTGCCAGCTTAGATGGATCTACATTTGCGCTATTGCCTATTAAATCTTGAACTTTACCTAATTTATCTTGTAATTCTACAGTAGAATATCCCTTACTAAGTGCATCAATACTGTTTTTCATAACCAGATAACCAATTGCACCTGCAAGACCTGCTGCACCACTACCATCAACTGAAAGACCGATTGCAATACCAATTGCAAAAATAAGTGCTAAATTATCAAAAACCGCTGCGCCGGCCTGTGCCATAACAGGAATATCAAATACATCCGGTTGCCCTAAACGAAGCAATAATCCTGCTGCTGGTAGTACGGCGATTGGAAGCATTAACGCTTTACCAATACGTTGTAAAAACTGCAACATTTTAATTCCCCCTATCAAATTTATGAAATCGTTATCATTATAAGTACGCTTTAGAAAACGCTTTCTATTTACATAACCATAATAACATATAGTTGTATAGATGTGTAGTTTTTATTTTTGAATTTTTTATGGATAAATCTCCTATTTCCAAACTGTTATATAAAAGGGAAATTCTCCTTTTTGAATACAGAATACTCGAAACGAAAGACCCACTATAGAACATGCAACTTTCGTTTTATCATTCCACTTTTTCATGTTATTATTTATTTCCGAGCATATCGGGAAAAGTAAACGTAGTTAATTCGAAATAGGAGCGTTGGTACTATGCAGTGCATTGAAACAAACAACTTACAACAGTTGTTAGAACAAGTAAAACCATATACGAAAAAAGGAAAGCTTGCTACTTATATCCCCGAACTAGGAAATGCAAATCCAGATGATTTAGGGATTGCCATTTTCCATAAAGAAACAGAATACATTCATGCTGGCAACTCACAAACACTATTTACTCTTCAAAGTATTTCAAAAGTAATTACACTTGCGCTTGCCCTTTTAGATCGTGGTGAAGAATATGTATTTTCTAAAGTTGGAATGGAACCAACTGGTGATCCATTTAATTCTATTATTAAGTTAGAAACGACAAGTCCTTCTAAACCACTTAATCCAATGATTAATGCAGGGGCACTAGCTATTACAAGCATGTTAGCAGGAAAAGATAATGAGGAAAAGATGGAGCGCATCCTTCATTTTGTACGTGAAATAACAGATAATCCTACCATTAATTATTCTTCTAAAGTTGCCAATTCAGAATTAGAGACAGCTTACTTAAACCGTTCACTTTGTTACTATATGAAACAAAATGGCATTATCGATTGTGACATTGAAGAACTTATGGATTTATACACTCGTCAATGTGCAGTTGAAGTAAATTGTATCGATTTAGCACGTATCGGCTTAATTTTTGCGATGGATGGCTATGATCCATATAAGAAAAAACAAATTATCCCTAAGCATATTACAAAAATTTGTAAAACATTTATGGTTACATGCGGTATGTATAACGAGTCTGGTGAATTTGCGATTCGTGTTGGTATCCCCGCAAAAAGCGGTGTAGCTGGTGGCATTTTCGGCTGCGTAAAAGGAGAAATGGGAATTGGTATTTTTGGACCAGCTTTAGATGCGAACGGAAATAGTATCGCTGGTTTTAAAATTCTTGAACTTCTTTCTGCTCAAGAAGGTTGGAGCATTTTTTAATCACGAGTTATCCTGCTATACTAGCAGGATTTTTTTATTTCATAAAACCCTCAACTTTCTCAACTATCAATCTCCTTACAAAAACCGTACTGAAAGTTTCTCTATATCATGCATATTTGCTCCCCCTCCCTGAATAATATAGTACAACCTAGCGCTACATGTGGAGGTGTGAAAGATGAAACTAATATTTCAAATGGGAAAACAGCCTGTTCTTGAAAAAACAATTCTTCTTTTTATATTGAGTATTGTAGAAAGCTTAAAGTTAAAAGTTGTTTCACTCGATGAAGCTCACCGATACATATTCAATTTAGAAGTGCTTGAACTACTAATGGATCGGAACATCGATGATCAAGTACTTGAACTCATCCATTTCGGAATGGGACTTGAAGACATTCATCATGTGCTTCCTGAAGAACTTGAACATACTATCGAAGAATTAAAGTGGCTTTGCATTCAAGTTCTAAGTGAATACAGTATGCATGAAGAATCGGAACAATTAATTGAAGATATACGTTAAAAAAGCACCTATGTAGGTGCTTTTAATGTTTTTTCAAACTATTTTTATACGTCTCAATATTTACTGGTAGTTCTTCCTCTTCTAAAGTATGTTCATTTACATCTTTATGAATGAACGCACCTTTAGGCGGTTGATGGTCATGCCCTTTTTTCTTATGATCAAATGCTTTTCCGCGTCCCATACGGATCCCCCTTTCTTTAAAAGAAATCCGTATTAGTATGGGGAAAAGTACGTCGACATATGCAATCCTTTGCCGTATTTCCAAGGAAATACTCGAACATTGTTTTCTGTTCTCCTTACAACAACTGATCGATCCCAATAAGAATTAATAACACTCCTGCGATAACAGTAGCCCATTTCCCTAAGTATTCTGCTAAAAATCGTTTTCCTACATAAGCAAAACCACTAATACAAATAAAACTAAACACCCCAGAAATAGTTGCTGTAAGCCACAGATTCAAGTTTGTTACCCCAGCGTCAAATCCACCTGCAATATTATTAATAGACAACGCAACCCCTAAAACAATTGCTTCTGAAAAACTAATTGTTTTAGAACCATCAAAATCTGCTTTTTCTGGATCACGTAAAATGCCCATAAGTACATTACCATCTTTAGAACCTACAGTATTTCTTTGCCCCAAGAAAGGCTGGCACAAAATAAACACACCGATTATACCTAAAACGATTGCTCCAATTAGGTTTGCAGTAAACTCTGAAATAAATAACGCTATCCAGTTCCCAAAAAAGCCAGCTAATAAAGTAAATAAAAACCCAAAAAATGCGATGATAAAATTGTTAAGCCACGAAATTCGAATTTTACGAATGCCATATGCAATCCCAACACCTGCATTATCTAAATTAGAAGCAATACCGATTAAAAAAATTGAAAATAGACCTGCCGTACTCATAAACAGCCACCCCTTTTTCTCACTTTTCAATGCATATTATGAAAATGTTGAGCAACTGTGCCTGTCTGTTTCATATACATGTAAGAAATGCTCAACATTTTTTCAACAATAAAAAAAGGAGTGCCTTCACTATGCCTAAAGAAAACCCAAATGAGCGGCTTAGTACATTAATAAAAAAACTTTTAAAAGAACGTGCCTTATCCATGCGTCAATTAGGAATGCATACAAATATTGATCCTGCAACAATCTCAAGAATTATGAATGGTAAACAACCGCCAAAACAAAAACATCTACAAAAATTTGCAGAATGTTTGCAAGTTCCACCCCAATTGTTATTTGATGAAATGTATCCTGATTCTCCTCACATTAATAAAGAAAAGACGGATATGTACACATCTCTTGATACAATTCAGCAAACGCTGCAATCCTCTAACTTATTCGATTTTGACTATACAACAACTCGCGTAAAACAAGAACTTGAAAACTATGAACGCTATGCTCAGACAACAGAAGGTGAAAAACGTATTCATGAAAGTTTCGCGAGTAAATTAGAACAAATTGATAGCGCTGGTCCTTTTATTGAACAATTAACCGATATGTATCAACAATTTTGCAATGAAACTATCTCAAAAGAAGAGCGTGCAGTTCTTGGAGGCGCATTACTGTATTTCATTTTATCGACAGATATTATTCCCGACTATCTCTTTCCAATTGGCTATTTAGATGATGCAATTGCTGTTGAATTGGCGAAAGAGAAATTAATCGAACTAAAACGAAAAACATAGAAAAATAAAGAACTATTTCAGTTGTTTCTGTTCAACTCTGAAATAGTTCACTAAAAAATCGTACAAGTATACATACCTGTACGATTTCAACACACTAATCTATTTTTTCGTGTGACACCATTCATATATAAATGCTGTTATTACTTTTGTAAATTCAATTAACTGTTCTACTTCAACTTTCTCATTTATTGAATGAGCTTCTTCTAATGTACCTGGTCCGTAAATAACAGCTGGAATATGAAATTCACTAAACCACCCACCATCCGTTACCGTTGCAGACATATCTAAAATTGCATTTTTAGATAGAATTGATTCGTGTACTGAGCTAAGAGTTTTTACTGCTTCATGTTCACTATCTACTTCTAAAGAAGGGAAAATTTCGCCACGATCCACAATCATTGATTCTCCGCCCCACTTAAATTGTGGTAGATTTTCACTTAACCATGGATCAGCAGCCGCTACTTTCTCAATATACTCTTCAATTTCTTTTATTATTTGTTCATGTGTTTCATTCGGATAGAAGTGCACCGTTATCCATAATCGGCACTCATCCGCAATAAATGCTGCATGCCGTCCGCCTTCAATAACAGCTGGGTTAATTGTTGTTGTTCCAGATGGATAACCTTCATATGTTTTCATAACTGCCCAATGACGCTCTAATTCTTGTAAACTTTGCACAATTTTCATCATTTTTTCAATCGCACTCGCTCCGAATAAACGTCCTCCAGCATGAATCATTTGCCTGCGTGTTGCATCATGAAACGTCTGGGGGCTTTTCACATTAATCCATCCAGTAATTACGCCGCCCTGTCCTTGCATATGTAAATCACTTGTATCCACTACGACTGCAAAATCAGCATCATAACCTCTTTTGCAGCATTGAAGTGTACCTGCTTCTCCAACTTCTTCCCCAATTACGGATTGAAAGATTAAATCTCCAGGTAATTCAATGCCAGCTTCTTGTAAAAGTTGAATAGCAAATAGTGCTCCAGCCAGTCCTCCTTTCATATCCGCCGCACCACGTCCAACTAACCAACCATCTTTTATAAATGGCTCAAACGGATTGGTTTCCCACGCTTCATCTGCTGATACTTCAGCTACATCCACATGTCCATTAATAATAAGACTTTTATGTGTGTCACTTTCTAGCCCTTTTCTCACCCCAACAACGTTCGGGTCATTCGGATATACATCCCATTTATCAACACTAAAATTTCGTTTTCTTAGAAAACCTGCAACAAATTCTTGCGCCTCATTTGTGTTTCTTGCCGGCGGTGCTGGTGTTTCAAAACGAATTAAAGTCTTTGTAAGCTCTAGTAACTCATCTTTTCGTAAATCAATCTGTTCTAATAGCTGTGAAACTTCTTGATTCATCGCTAATTCCCCTTTGCATACATAGTATGTTTCCAGCTTTATTGTCACAAAAAAAGAGACTGTTTACAATTTTACAGTCTCTTTTTTTAGCATAAGTTTCTAATATATTTACAAACTTTCTGCCTCTGTTGTATTCGTTTTTTCAATATGTTCTACCTTACGTGCCTTATTTCTTGTCGCACGGTAAAACAGTAAACAAACAATCATAAATGGAATACCACAATATAATGCCATTCTTTGTTCTGGAATAAAAGCCATACCAACAATTACTGTTACATTTAATACTAACGCAAGCAGTGGTACGAATGGATATAGCGGTGTTTTAAATTTCAAGTCCTTCACATCCCCGCCCTGCTTAATGTATGACCTTCTGGCCAATAAGTTAGATAGAGCGATAGATGCCCAAACTAATATCGCCCCGAACCCGGCAATAGAAAGTAGCCATAAATAAACTGTATCTTCCGCATAAATACCTGATAGTAATGAAAGGCAACCTACAATTGTACTTACAATCAATGCATAAATAGGAACACCATTTTTAGATAACTTACCGAAAATTGGACTAATCATTCCTTGATTAGACATAGACCATAGCATACGAGAAGTTGCATATAATCCTGAATTCGCAACGGATAGAACCGCTGTAATAATAACGAAATTTATAATATCGGCTGCATAAGGAATACCAATTTTATCAAATACAACTACGAATGGACTTTCTATCACTCCCGCTTGCTGCCAAGGGAATAAGCCTGCAAGAATGAAAATAGATAATACAAAGAACACAAGTATACGCCAAACTGTATTATTAATTGCCTTCGGAATCGTTTTCTCTGGATTTTCACTCTCTCCAGCTGCAATACCAACTAGTTCCGTTCCTTGGAAGGAAAAATTAACTGCAATCATCGTAATTAAAATGGCTGATAATCCATTTGGAAACAACCCACCATAATCAGTAAAGCTAGAGAACATCGGTGCTGGTTCATTTCCTTTCATATCTAGAAAACCAAACATTGCTGCCCCGCCTAAAATAATAAATGCAATGATTGTAATTACTTTAATACTTGCAAACCAAAATTCAACTTCTGCAAAACTTCTTGAAGATAACGCATTGATAGCAAAGAGAAGCACCGCAAACGCTACACACCAAATCCATGACGGTACATCAGGAAACCATCGTTTCATTAAAATACTAACTGCAATCAGTTCAATACCTATCGTAGCAGACCAGTTTAGCCATGACATCCAGCCGACTACATAACCCGCTGCAGGGGAAATGTGCTTTGTAGCATACGTTTGATAAGATCCTGCGTCAGGCATCGCAACAGCTAACTCTCCAAGACAGAGCATCGTTAAATACATAACAAATCCTCCAACAAGATACGCTACAATCGCTCCTCCAGGCCCAGCTTCATGAATTGTATACCCAGATCCTAAAAAAAGACCGGTACCAATAACTCCTCCAAGTGCAATCATAAAGATGTGCCTACTTTTCAATTCCCGTTTTAACCCTTGGTTTTGATCCATCATATGAATCCCCCCTTTTCCCTTTGGAAACCTATTTCATGTAAGCGTTTTTAAAAACATGCATAATAAGAATAATTATTGAAAAGAGCAAAATACATAGTATCAATCACTACCTGTTATTAAAAGATCATCCCTCACTGTTATTAATAACTTTTTATTAGCGATAGCTTGTCCTTCTACTACTTCTAATGATTCGATATATCCACTGATTCCTACCTTAATTTCTACTTTCTGTTTATCTATTGTTTCAATTAACGCTAATTTCTCCCACTCGTATACGTAAGAGCTTTCCGTAACAAATAGCTTCTCTACTTTCCCGTAACAAGGACTATACACGCCTTCTATAACCATCTTCACTTTATAAACTCCTCCTTCTTATTAATTGGTACTGAAACGTTGCATATCCCTCCTTTAGAGATTTCAACTATTATTTATGCAAAATGCGTACCAATCTCCAATTCCTATTTAAAATGAAGGTTTCTCAAAAAAAAATCTTCATAACCGCAAAATTTTTCTATCATTTGAGAAGTTTTAAAGGGAAAATAGCAAAAAAATTTTGCGATTTTATAAGAATTTTAATAAAATTATAAAAAGTCAGTCTTCATAGGGTGAAATGAGGAGAAGATAATCTATGCGTACAGAAGAAATTAATTTTAAACAGATCATTGAAATGAATATGCTATATGAAACTTTACTCAATGAGCTCGATATCGGGATTCATATTATTAATGAGGAAAGTAAAACGATTATCTATAACCGCAAAATGATGGAAATTGAATCAATGGAACGCTCAGATGTGCTATATAAAAGTCCTTTAGAAGTATTCGCATTTGAAGAAAATAAAAATAGTACTCTAATAGAGGCATTAAAATTAGGAAAAACAAACAAAAATATAAAACAAACGTATTTTAACAATAAAGGGCAAGAAATTACAACAATTAACAATACTTTCCCTATAATAGAAAGCGGAAAAATTAAAGGCGCTATTGAAATTTCAACAGAGATTAGCCATTTCAAACAAACAATGAAAACGAACCTTTCTCGAAAACAAAATAATAAGTTTACCTTTGATCACATAATTGGTGATTCTAATGCTCTTCAATCTGTCATTACAGAAGCAAAGAGAGTAATTCGTACATCCTCATCCATACTTCTCGTAGGAGAAACAGGGACCGGTAAAGAACTATTTGCACAAAGTATCCATAATGAAAGTCAACGTTCAACAAAACCATTTATTTCACAAAACTGTGCCGCTATACCTGATACACTCATGGAAAGCTTATTATTTGGTACGAACCGAGGTGCATTTACAGGAGCTATCGATAAAGCTGGTTTATTTGAAGAAGCAAATGGAGGAACTTTGTTATTAGATGAGATCAACTCATTAAGTCCAGCACTTCAAGCGAAGTTACTACGAGCTATACAAGAAAAAACAATACGAAGAATCGGAGGCACACAAGAAAAAGAAATTGATGTTCGTATTATAGCAACTATTAATGAAGATCCTCTTGAAGCTATTACACATAATCGATTACGGGAAGACTTATATTACCGATTAAGCGTCGTTACTTTATGTCTCCCGCCTTTACGTGAACGAAAAGAAGATATTCCTGATCTTGTGCAGCACTTTATCGAAAAGTACAACATTCAATTTGGACTTGGCGTAACGGATCTAGATGTACATGTAAGAGAATTCTTGTATGCATATGATTGGCCTGGAAACGTACGAGAATTGGAACATATCATTGAAGGTTCGATGAATTTAGTTGAAGATGAAAATATCATTACAGCGTTTCATCTTCCCACTCGCTTTCGTGAACGAATAAAAAAAGAATTCAATATGCAACCTTCCCTAACTAATAACGATGCTGATGCACCTAAAACGTTAAAGCACACAATAGAGGCAATGGAGAAGAACTACATCAATCAAATTCTGACAGAGTATCACGGTAATATCTCACAGGCTGCAAAGTTTTTAGGATTAAGTAGGCAAAACTTACAATATCGAATTAAAAAATTGCATTTACACATATGAAATGAAACTTTAATCAAATGTAGGATTAATCCGCTTCTAAGTGTAAATAAAAATTTGGAAAAATATGCTACAATAAACATATAACATACTAGAAAGGAACGATATATATGAGTAATGATAACAAATTAAAGTTATTACAATACTTAGCCTTCTTCCCTACCCTTGTATGTATGATGTTACTAGTTGATATGAATGCTTATCCTTATGCAAAACTATTAGCAACAATTAGCGGCTCCTTTGCAGCTATTATTCTTGCTACTTTTTGGAATTTGAAGATACGTATGAAGAAAGAAAAATCTTCTTAATGCCAAAACAATAAAAAAATCGAGC
>NZ_QOZX01000056.1:0-11304 GCF_008368895.1 Bacillus sp. BB081 | reverse complement strand
ATATATAAAACTGATAAGAAAATAGCAGCTAATTTATAAAATTTAGTAGGAGAGTCGTGTCTAAATTCGATAAACTGCATATATTGTTAAGAGAAAGGAGGGAGAGTTATGGCATGTACTACGAATAATGTTTGTTTAGATGTGTGTCTTAAAATTACAATTACCCCTGGTAGTGGAATTGATGCAGAAGTGGATTGTGGGGGCACATGTGGGACAAGTCCTACAATTGTAATTAGTCCTAGTGGATCAATTGTTATTACTTTACCATTAGTTGCATGTTTCTCAATTGCACTAAAAGATGATTTAAGTGTTGACTCTTCATTAACAAGCCTCTCTTTTCAAACTTCTTAAGAAAGATACAGAAATGAAAAGCCTGCCTGCTACTTTTCTTTTGATCTAATGTAAAAATAAAAAAGATGGTTACAACCCATCTTTTTTATTCTGTCATATATTAAAAATGAGATAATATATTATTTAGTAGGTAGGATGTATAATTAAAAGCACTCTTTACCTCTTTTTTGTTCGATGAGGTAAGAAATTGCTTCTATATGATCGCCAATGATTTGTTGTGTTGCTAATGAAAGGGAACTTTCTTCAGAGAAGTGTTTTTCAGGTCGAACACGATTCAATTTATCAACGTCGACAGAATGGACATTTTGTACATGAAAGCCTGCTAAAATTGTTTTAACTTGACTTAAGGTAGGTGAAAGAAGTGAATCAAACCCAATTGTATGAATGCATTTTCGACTAAAAGCATGAGGGACAGCAATTGTGGATCCCATACCTAAATCTTTCCGATTACATGCTAAGTTGATAGTATATTTACATGCGGTGACGATAGAATACGGTAGACGATACATATAATAGTACTCTAGTTTATTTAAAGCTAAGTCCGTGCCATTTTGAATAGATTGTACAAATGGTAATAAATCATAACTAGAAATTAAGAAATCTCCATCTACAAATAATAGTATTTCACCTTTTGCAAAAAAGGCACCGACAGCACGTCCCGTATCATTTCCAAGTGCTTCTTCGTAACTTATAACTGTTGCACCGCAACCCTTCGCCAATGCCTCTGTTTTATCTGTTGATCCATTAACAATAACGATAATTTCAAAAGGTTTTAATTTCTTTACCTCAAAAATGACAGATTCTATCGTTTTTTCTTCATTTTGAACAGGGATAATAACTGATAATTGCTTATCTCCATAAGTATTTGAATAAAACTCTTTACCTGTAATTATTTTTGGGATGTATTTTGGTTCACCGTTTTGAAGCCCTAAAATAATATCACGATTTCGATTACAATCGGTATAGTTTCCTCTTTGATCTCGCACTAGATTGATCCAATTTGCAATGGCTGCAAGATGATAATGAATGAGTTGAGTTGAAGGGAAAGAGGGAACTTGAGGGATAGAAATCTTTAATTGATCGCAAATCCGAAATTTATGTTCAATAATTTTCATTTGTGCCAATATTGGATTTGATAAACTATCTGAAGTAATTACCTCAAGTACTTCTTTTGTCATTGCATAGGGAGGAAATAATAAGGAGTTAACATTTAAATCTGGACGATGAAAAAAATGATTCGTAACTTGCTGCCAAATCATTGCTAAATTTGGCTGTTTTTTTTGATGAAAAAAATCATCTAAATTATTTAATACGACGTCAGCAGATCCATTTAGTAATGGTTGAAGAAATTGTATGAGTAAGGAGGGGGGAACCATGTAATTTTCATCTAAAAATAAGAGGTACTGCCCCTTTGCTTTTTTTGCGCCAATTACATAACAATTAGTAGGTTCTATCGGTTCTTCTAGTGTAATAATTTCACAATTGTAGGAATCTGCACTCTCAATTGAATCCTGGATATATCCGTCAATAGTAAGGATAATTTCTAAAGGCTGTAGTTGTTCGCATGCTTTCAAAATTTCAGGTAAATTTTTTATTTTATGTTGTATGGGGATAATAATAGAAATTGGATTTTTACACATAAGCAGTCTCCTTTTTAATCAGAGATAGTTGTTAATAAGATTAGATAAAAGAGGAGATACATTTTCTTTTTGTTATAAGCATAACAATCATTTAGTTTTATCAGACTCACAATTTTCTTTACTTGTATTAGAACCTTTATTTATTCCAGAAGCGAGTAAATTATTGAGAACGCTAAGGTCTAATTGCAGAGGGATGGAGTTTTCGGATGGAGTTTTCTCATTTTCTTTTTTTGTAGTTAATATAGTCTTTATATTTTTAATTTCTTTATATTGTTTTAAGGTAATGAAAAATCCAGAAATAATTAAGAGAAAAGAAACAGTAGTAAGTGAAAGTATTATTTCCAACATAAAATAGCCTCCTTTAAAACTATAATAATATTATAGTTGAATGTAATAAAACAGAATTCGAGCTAATGAGTTCACTTTTTAAATATATGCAAATCTTTAGTAAAAGTTACTGGTTTCTAAGTTAGAGGAAGCAATTATAGAAGCGTTATAAATATAAATAAATGAAAGGTTCATTTGTAGTGTAAAGGTATATATTATATAGCTTAAACTGCATTTTATAAAAAGTTAAATAGGGTGTAAATTTATACAAAAAGAGCATTTAATTGGACAAATATTTAATTATGTGAAATAATAATAACAGACAAGGAGACGTTGCTTTTCCTTAAGTGCTTCGAATTAATTTTATTCAATAAGAGAAGGTGTGCTTAAAGAAGTTAAATTAAAAAAGGAGCTGTTTTATTATATGCAACAAAATAATGATTTAAATTTTGAACCTCAAGACGTTAATATTGTCAATCCTAAACAAGCCAGGAAAGCAGTAGTTGCTACTGGTATAGGGAATGCAATGGAGTGGTTTGACTTCGGATTATACGCGTATTTAGCGGTTATCTTAAGTCAATTATTCTTCTCAGGTGTTGATAATAGTGGATTGCAACTTGTACTTACATTTGCTACTTTTGCAGTGGCCTTTCTCGTTCGACCAATCGGAGGTGTATTCTTTGGTAGAATAGGAGATAAGTACGGCCGAAAAATCGTGTTAAGTACTACTATTATTTTAATGGCACTTTCTACATTATTCATCGCATTACTACCAACCTATGAACAAATTGGTGTATGGGCACCAATACTACTTTTAGTTGCCCGAATGATTCAAGGCTTCTCTACAGGCGGCGAATATTCAGGAGCAATGGTTTATATCGCAGAATCTTCTCCAGATAAAAAGCGTGGTATACTCGGTAGTGGTCTTGAAATTGGAACACTCTCAGGTTACATTGCTGCATCGGTAATTGTTACCATTTTGACGTTATTGTTAACAGATGAGCAAATGCTCAGCTGGGGCTGGCGTATTCCTTTCTTAATAGCTGCACCAATTGGTTTGGTCGGTTTATATTTACGCCGTCATTTAGATGAATCTCCCATCTTTGAAGAGATGGAAAAAGCACAAGAGGAATCTGAAGACAACGAACAATTTTCATTTATGGATATATTAAAATATCACAAAAAAGACTTCTTATTAAGCACAGTAATTGTCGCCTTCTTTAATATTACGAATTATATGATTCTTTCGTATATTCCTTCTTATCTAACTCAAGTACTTAAAGTCAAAGAAACAACTGGCTTATTAATTATTTCTATTACGATGGCACTTATGATTCCGCTAGCACTTTATTTCGGTAAATTAAGTGATAAAATTGGTAATAAACGCGTCGTGCAAATTGGTTTACTTGGTTTAACAGTATTTGCAATTCCAGCATTTTTACTAATAGGTAACGGACATATCGCAGCTATATTTGCAGGTATTTTCGTATTAGGATTCTTCCTAAGTGTATATGAAGGAACATTACCTTCATTATTACCATCACTATTTTTCACCGATGTACGTTATCGAGCGCTTTCGATCTCATTTAATATTTCTGTATCGATATTCGGTGGAACAACACCGCTCGTATGTTCATACTTAGTTCATGCAACCGGTAACCCGCTTGCACCGGCATTTTATTTAGCAGGTGTAAGTATTATTGGATTAGTCGTATTTAGTGTATTATTCGTTACGACTTCAGGACGTGCACTAAAAGGTTCATATCCTACAGTAGAATCGAAAAAAGAAGCACACCAGATTGCAAAAGAAGACCCTGAAGAAACACTTTGGTGGCATGAAGAGTCGTTAGAAATTGAAGCAGGGAAAAATGCTTCAATTTAAAAAGTAACGTAGAAGTATAAAAAGACTCCTATGAAAATAGGAGTCTTTTTTTGTTATGTTATTTCTTTCTTTTCTTCAAATTCTTCTGATACAAATAAAGCTTATGAATCTCTTCCTTAAATTCCTGAAGTAGCATCATATCCTCACTATTTGAATAACGTACTGTATTATAAGCATTTACAATAATATGACTCTGAATATTTACATCTTCTTCACTATTTATTCTTTCTAACCATGCTTCAACAGTTTCTCCTCGTTTTCTATTTAAAGGAGGAGTTAATTTACTCTCCAGTTTAAAAATTTCTTTTCGAATTTCATTATGTGGCGGTTTGTTTCGTTTAAAATGTTTTAAACTCATTCCTTCTTTATCAGTGATAATAGTAGATTCGAAGGCAGAGATATTTGGTAAATTTAATTGTTTTCGTTTTTTTATTATTTTCCAAACGACGTAAATAGCGATGACTGTACAAACTAATATTGTAATACTATTTATAAGGGTTGGATCAAAAGAACGATGTCCAAATTCATCCTTAATTTGAGGATCTTTTAAATTTCCTTTATTCGACCAAAAATCGTCTGTTTCTTTTGATTCAGCTGCCGAAAATAACGGATTAATGGCGTATCCAAATCCTAAAGCAACTACTTGTACGGCATAAGAAAAAAGAAGCCGAATGTATGGGAAAATAGGAATGAGGAAAGCACTAATTATTCCAATCGTAATAAGAGAAGCGAAACGTAATAACTGCTGATTACGATTTGCCCCGGTTAACCAAAATGTAATCATTATGTGTATAACTAACAGTAACAGTTTCCACAAAGGTGGAAAGGGCGCATAAAATACGGCTGAAATACTAAACCAAACAATACCGCCTAATGATTTTTGAACTGGATATCCTGGTCCGATTACATGTACGATAAAGAAGAAAAGCGGTAACATTATTGTGCCAAATAGAGAGAAAGAGAGAAAGAGAGAACAACCGATTATTTGAGTAATTAACAGTATGACAAAACCTGTTGTTTTTTTCTTCATTAGTTTATGGATAAGAAATACTCCAATATAGCCTATTGCTAAAAATATAGCAATAGCAACTAGTTCATCCCTTTCTGTTAATAACGAAAGGAGGAGCAGCAGAATAAAGTCATTAACGTGATAAAGCCAAGTTTTCAAGCTTTTCCACCATCCCTTCGTTATTAATGAGAAACGTAGGCTGAGAGAGAAGAGGGAGTTCATTTCTCTGTAAACCAATGTATATCATTGTAGACGATCGTTCTCTTTTTCTCGTTACATAATGAAGAAATCCTTGTTTCGGAAGTAACGTACTATCATCTGAAATACGCGCTAATTCCTCTAAAGATATTCCGTAATGTGTTTGCCCTTCGTTTAATGGTAAGTGCAGAGGACCACCTTCAGTTAATACACTAATAAATAGTTCAAACGGTATTTGATGCTTCGTTGCGTATTGACAAATGTATGTTGCAAATGAAATAAGGTCTTCTATATTATCTTTCCAACCAAACCCGCGATCAGCAGCTAATGAAAGACAAATCGTCCAACTATAATTTTTTACAGGTTCATATTGCTTCGCCTGTAACTCTTGCATTTTAGCAGATGCTTTCCAATGAATAGAACGGAAAGACTCACGTTCATATCGTTTAACACCGATAATAGATGTTTCATCATTGTAAAAAGAAAAATTCGTTCGATAAGATCCGGTTAAAAGTTGCTGTAGTTCTTGTAAGCCTGCTACTTCTTTAGGAGAAGGGTACACAATAATTTCAGTCCTCAATTTATCAAAAATGGGCAAATGTACAGTTAAAAGATGAAAAGGATCTTTCAAGACACATTCGAACTGTTCAATTTGAAACACACCACGTTTCGTTGCGGTTAATGTTAAATCCCACTTTTGCGCCGAATGAGCAGGTTGTGAAAACGGGAAAGAGAATAGTGTTTTTGATATTTGTTCAATTCCTTGATCTTTTTGTGGTAGTAGTGACGGATTTAAATGAAAATAACAAACACCGTTAACGAGCGGTATATTTGCTCCATTTTTTAAATGAATAAAAAACTGCCCGGATTCATTAGGAAAAAGCCGAGTAGTTTGTTTCTCATTTACGACTTCAAATGTTTTCTCTATGTAAGCGACATATTTATAAATGAAAATCGCAAATAAATAATAGAAGAAAAAGAGAAACATAATGATTCGTTGTGGCATGAAAAATGTAAATAGTATAGCGCCTGGGACAGTTAGTTGAATAATATGGAGTTGGAAAAATAAAGGTACAGTTACAACACGCTGTCCATTCATGTTTGTTCAATCTCAACTGGTACGTCAACTTCTTTTAAAATCCTTTGCATAATTTCATTTTTTGTCGTACGTAATGCGCCTTCCATTGATAAGACGATACGGTGATTCCAAACAGAAGGAACTAAAAATTGTATATCTTCTGGCGTGCAATATTCTCTGTCGCGTAAAAAGGCTAGTGCTTGAACTGCACGCACTAAAGCTAATGTGGCACGCGGGCTTACACCATTAGCGATGTAATCATGATTTCTTGTAGCGTGAGCAAGTTTAATAATATAATGTTCTAACGGTTCTGATACGAAAATTTCTTTTACTCGTTTCTGTGCTTCTAAAATATCATCTAAAGAAATAACAGATGTGACACTTTCTAGTGGTACATCGCTACGAAAACGTCGCATCATTTGTAGTTCATCTTCTGGAGATGGATAACCAATTGAAATTGTCATTAAAAAACGATCAAGCTGTGCATCTGGTAGAGGAAACGTTCCTTGTGATTCAATTGGATTTTGCGTCGCAATAACAAAGAACGGTTTCGGAAGAGGAGTAGATTGCTTTTCAAGCGTTACTTGTCGTTCTTCCATCGATTCTAATAAACTAGACTGTGTTCTAGGCATAGCGCGGTTAATTTCATCCGCAAGCAAAATATTGGTCATAACTGGTCCAAGTCTTAATTCGAATTCACTCGTTTTCGGATTGAAATATTCAATACCTGTTACATCACTCGGAAGTACATCAGGTGTAAATTGGACACGAGAAAAATTACCACCAATACTTTTAGAAAGTGTTTTCGCAAGTAACGTTTTCCCCGTACCAGGCACATCCTCAAGCAGTACATGTCCATCAGCAAGCAATGAAACGAGTAATAGATCAATAACATTTTCTTTACCTACAAAAACCAATCCTATGTTTTCTTTCAATTTATTTATCATATGTATCATTCCTTTCAAAATATAAACGGATATTTCTATATTTTAACAAATTATTCAGAAAATTGATATTATTTTTTAATTTAAAGAAATAGATATTAAGTTATTAAATTACCTTGCATATTTTGGAATATGATTATACAATATCGATATACGATGTATCGTTAGTTGATATATCGAATAACGATGTATCGGAGGTGGTTATAATGAATACGAAAGCGAAAAAATATATTCCGTTAACAGAGGCGACATATTACATATTGTTGTCACTTGTGAAGCCGATGCATGGTTACGGAATTATGCAAATGGTAGAAGAGATGACAAATGGAGAAGTAAAGCTCGGTCCTGGAACTTTGTACGGGAATACGACGAAGTTACTAAAAGAGAAGTTAATAGTTGAAGTCGCCTCTACAGATAGAAAGAAATGTTATGAGTTAACGCCACTTGGTAGAGAAGTATTAGAGCTAGAGCATAACAGGTTGCAGAGATCGGTAAGAAATGGAAATAGTATATTAGGGGAGTGATTAGAAGGTGGAGACGAAAAGGGTATTCAAATTTTTTACAGCATGGAATTTAGAAAAAGAAGAAGCTTTTTTACGAAAGATGCATCAGCAAGGTTGGGCATTACAAAAATATAATTTAATGTATACGTTTCAGAAAACGGAGCCAAAAGATGTAATATACAAAGCTGATTTTAGATTGGTTTATAGAGATTCGAAAGAACAACAACAAGAGTATTTCGAAATATACGAAATGTCAGGTTGGAAACGCGTAACAAGTTTCGCAAGATGGAATTATTTTTGTAAAGAAGTAGAAGAGGTAAATGAATTGCCTGATATTTACTCAGAAAAGGAGACGAGGATACAAAAACTAAATGAGTTATTAGTATTCTTTGTTATTATGTTAGCAGCTATATTACCATCAATGTATAATCAATTTATAAGTCCGATGGAATCAAGAGTGCCAATTTGGGCGAAAGTTATAACAGGTCTTTCAGGTTGTATGTGGATGTACTTCTTTATAAGACTCACTTGGAAAATCAAGAAATTAAAAAGTGAAATATTATAATAAAGAGTAGAGTATAAAAGAAGTTGATGAGAGGAAATGTCGGAATCAACTTCTTTTGTCTCTATATAAATGTAATTTGTTCACTCTTTTTTACATAATAAAAACTATATAATTACGGTGTAGAACTACCAGTTAACAAAAAGTTATTAAACTAAAAAAAATCATAAATGAACAAGAAATGATTCTCAATAATAACCACCAGTTAAAAATATTAATAATCCTATATATTAACATTGTTTGATTAATTACCCTTTTATGAACATTAACAAAAGAATGTGAAGTTTAACATATAATAAGGAAGAGATACGCTTTTAATTACCGTATTAAAAGGAAAATCCCTTATAGAGAAATCTATTTCTACAAGGGATAGTAAAGACATTATTAGAAAGATTGATTTTGTGCAGGTTTAATAAATTGTTCTGGATTTTCAACAAGTCCGCATACAGCGCATTGGACTCTGTATGTTGGTCCTTGATAGGACATATGAAAAGCATTTATCGTTTCATTTGTGTATTCTTCTTCTACTTGACCAGTTTGTGGATTTAATTTGACTGGTTTTACTTGTTGCTCAAGAATATTAAAGCGAGTACGGTTCGTTTTACAGCTTGGACATAGCATTGGTTCCATATGTATACACCTCCATTTGTAGCATTTCTTAAACTCTTTAATTTTATGCAAGCAAAAAAACTTTCTCAATATAAATGGGTGTTTAAAGTATTTAAAATTCAGAAAAAATAAAATATAATAAGAGTACGAACTGGTTATGTCCAAACCAAATCTCCTGTTTTATGCCAATAAGTTGGGGGGCCGAGAAATCGGCCTCATTTTTTTGTGCTCATTACTATAAGAAACAAGGTTTTTAAGAGACTTTTGTCGAAATTTTAGGGATGGATATAAAGGAGGATGTAAAATGAATTTAAAAATGAAGTACATCATTTTATATGTAGAAAAGTTTGAAGAATGTTTAAGATTTTATAAAGATATTTTACAGTTACCTATAAAAGCAGAGCATGGTACATATATTGAATTTAATACTGGTTCTACAATTTTAGCGATGAACACAAGGCAAGATGTGAAAGAATTAACAGGACTACCACTTACAGAAGGTGAGTTACAATCTTCTCATTTTGAATTGGGATTCGTTGTTGATCATGTACAAGAAACAATCGAACAATTTAGAGAGCAAGGTATTAAAATCTTAGTTGAACCAATTGTGAAACCATGGGGACAAACAATTGCATACATTGCCGATCCAGATGGGAATTATATTGAAATTTGCAGTTCATTAGAATAGAAGGAGAAAAAGAGATGGGGTTTCCGAAACTAGAAACAGAACGTTTACAATTAAGAGAACTAACACTGTTAGATGCAGAAACGATGTTCCGTTATTTTTCAAAAGAATCTGTTATACGTTATTTTGGAATGGATTCTTTCGAAAATATTGAGCAAGCGAAAACAACGATTCAAACGTTTAAAAATCGTTATGAAGAAGGAACTGTATTTCGCTGGGGAATTGAGAAAAAGGGTACGGGCCAATTAATCGGAACGTGCGGATTTCATTTAATAAACAAGCATCATAAGCGAGCTGAAATTGGTTATGAACTAGACGATACATATTGGGGACAAGGGTATGCAACGGAAGCGTTACAGGCGATTTTAGATTACGGGTTTGAAACGTTACAACTTATAAGAATTGCAGCTGTTGTATATGTAGAAAATAAAGCTTCTCAAAAATTATTAAGTAAAGCAGGGTTTCAAAAAGAAGGATTACTTCGAAAACATATGATTCAAAATGAAGTTGCTCATGATACGATTTTATATTCTTTATTAAAAGAAGAGTGGAAGAAGTAATGCGTACAAATGAGCTTATAAATGTTATGAAGAAGCATAAAGAAAATAGATTCATTTTAGGTATAGATGGTTTAAGTCGATCGGGAAAGACAACATTTGTAACAAACTTAAAGGAAAATATGAAACAAGAAAGCATTCCGTTTCATATTTTTCATATTGATGATCATATAGTAGAGCGTAATAAACGATATCATACTGGCTATGAAGAATGGTATGAGTATTATTATTTGCAATGGGATATTGAGTCGCTTCGGCAGAAGTTTTTTCAGAAGTTACAAAATGAAACAAAACTGAAATTACCGTTCTATAATAATGAGACAGACTCAAGTGAGATGAAAAAAGTACAGATCCCCATAGTAGGCGTAATTGTAATAGAAGGTGTTTTTCTACAGAGAAAAGAATGGAGAGATTTCTTTCATTATATGGTGTATTTAGATTGTCCAAGAGAGACACGGTTTCTACGTGAGAGTGAAGAAACGCAGAAAAACCTTTCAAAGTTTGAAAATAGGTATTGGAAAGCAGAGGATTATTATTTAGAAAGTGAAACACCACAGAAGAGAGCGAACTTAGTTATATAATGATTAGAAAATAGAAAGGTGAACAGAATGAATATTTTATGGGATTTTGATGGGACGTTATTTGATACGTATCCAGTTTATACAAAAATTCTTTCTCAAGTTTTAGGGAAGGAAATAAGTGAAGAGGAAATCTATACAAAGTTAAAGGTTTCATTTTCTCACGCAATTGATTATTATAAAATATCTAAAAAACAATTAAGTGAAATTGATGTATTAGAGAGTCGCATTATGATAGAAGATATAAAACCATTTGAAAAAGTGGAAGAGCTATTAAAGTTTGCCGATAAAAATGTCATTATGACTCATAAAGATAGAGCGGGGGTATTATCTATATTAAATCATTACGGCTGGGAGAAATACTTCGTAGACATGGTTACA
>NZ_QOZX01000055.1:0-16529 GCF_008368895.1 Bacillus sp. BB081 | reverse complement strand
TGTATTCCGTGTGAACTTCATGTGAACTTTACCATTAAACTTATTGTTTTTGCAATGCTTTTTTCAATTCTCTTATGTATTTCATTGAAAATTCGACATTCCATTCATTATCTTAATATACATTGTCTATCCACTTTGAAAAACCCTATTCATCTAATCCAATGCAAAGAATATATTTCCTAGTAAAGCTCCTCCCATGAAGCATACTCTTATCATGACAAAAAATACTTTTTTTATCAATAGTATAATATTTTTAGAAAACTATTTTTGATACTATCTATCACTTATAAAAGATTTGACGATTTGTAAGATTTAACTTCAAAAATTCTGTTCTAATTTGGCGAAAACACACACACCACTACCTACTTTTCACTAACTATGGAATTTATAGGATATTTATATTATCATATATATAGTGGTATTTTAACCAATACAAATTTTATTTACCCTACACTGAAACCTATCGAACTTTTACAGGGCGGTACATTGAATTTTAAGATGGAAGTCTTATTGCCTGCAAATATTGGGATTAAAGAAGGAGGTATATTTATGAAAAACATAATAGATGATCCTATACATAAAAATATAGAATTATACTATGCTTTTTTTCAATTCGTTTCAATTATTACCTTACAAAAAATATCAACTATTGAAACACGTAAAAACGAATTAAAAGATCAGATGAAAAATTCCTATCAAAAAAAATCCTTATTACTTATAAAAGGTGAACAGGTTGTATCCCTGTTCACCTTTTATCTCGCATTATTTATAAATTTTCACACGATTTTCTAAAGGTTGGTATTCTTTTTCACCTGCAGTTACCACCGGTTTACCAAACGGCATTTGCGCAGTAAGTTTCCAGTTTCCTGGAACTTCCCATTCTTTTCTCACTTCTTCATCAATTAATGGATTGTAATGCTGCAATGTAGCACCAAATCCTTCAATTTCTAAAGCTGTCCAAATTGCAAATTGTAACATTCCTGAGGATTGCTGTGACCACGTTGGGAAATTCTCTTTGTATAATGCAAAGTTTTCTTGCAGTTCTTCCACTACTTGACTGTCTTCAAAGTATAAAACCGTTCCATAACCACTTTTAAATGCATTCATTTTTTCTTCGGTAGATGCAAAGTTATTTTCAGGTACAATTTTTCGTAACGTTTCTTTCGTAATATCCCATAACTTATCATGTTGTTCTCCTAGCAAGACGACAACGCGGGCGCTCTGAGAGTTAAAAGCTGAAGGTGTATGTTTTACAGCATGATAAATCACTTCTTGAATTTTTTCATCAGAAACTACTTGCTCTTTACTAATCGCGTAAATAGATCTTCTGTCTTCAATTGCTGAGTAAAAATCTTTTGCCATCATAATTCCCTCCAATTTTCATTTGAGGCTTTTTCATATGTATACATCATGTTCCGCCTCTTAAAACTTATCATTAATAAGCTTCTAACTTTATACTATCAACAAACAATAATAAACTCAAATAATAACACTCACATTTTTTACCTTTTTACTTCCTAATACTAACAATAAAAAGGCAATTTATTGTTACCGATAATAAGTAACAACAAATTGCCTTTCTGATATGATGATCCAACTCAGTATTTCACTTAATTAACTAAGCCAAATGCATAAGACATTAGCTTGTTCGTCTCTGTAAAACGCTTCGTTTTACCTTTCGTTCCCATTACAACAGTAATAATACGAGTATCACCTTGTTTTGCTGTACCCGTAAAACAATACCCTGCGCTATCTGTAAATCCTGTTTTTAATCCGTCTATTCCTTCTATATATAAAGCTTTATTATTTTTGTTTAACATATCATTTGTACTTACAACATTAATATTATTAAATGCTAACTGACTTTGACGTAAGTGAGTCACTTCTAATATTTCTGGATAGTCTTTTATTAGATGATATGCCAAGTTTGCTACATCAGCTGCCGTCATCTTCGTCTCACTTCCATCAGGTTCTTGTAGTCCTGATGCATTTGCGAATTTAGCATAATTCGACATTTTTAACTCCTTCGCTTTTGCATTCATAAGCTGAACGAAATCTTTCTCCGTCTTAGCCATATGTTCTGCTAAAGCCACAGCCGAATTATTTGCCGATTCAATCATTAATGCATGGTACAAATCTTTAACAGTCAATGTGTCATTCACTTGGACTGGGATTCTCGCACCCTCTGTTTGTGCCGCTTTCGCACTCATTTTCACCGGATCTTCCCAGCGAACTTTCCCATTATGTACATTTTCTAATAGAAGATACGCTGTCATCATCTTAGACATGCTTGCTGGCGCAAAAGCTTCTTTTTCATTATGTTGATAAATAACATCTCCATTACTCGCATCAATAATCATAGCTGCTTTTGCATCAATTTCCGGTGGTATGTACTTTGGTGGCACTACTTTTTCAGCTAATCCTGTTTTAGGTAGTTCTGCCACCTGTAAAGGTTGTCCCTCTATATTTGTTGCACTCTTTTGAGTTCCTTGGAATAAGAACCAACATATCCCTAAAATAATGACTACTAGGATCGTCAGCCTTCCCCATTTTAACCGCTTCATTTCAAAACTCCTTTAGCAAACCTTTTATACACTCACGTTTAACCATAACAATAATTACTTTATATCGTCAAGGTAAAAAGCATATTTATTCATCTAATACATTTATGTTACAATTAAAATACCGAAATATAAGAATATTCAATGTTAAATTATCGTAATTTAACTATTTAATAGAAAGGATTCTTACGATGCTACTTCCAAGATCATTAAAATACGGAGACACAATCGGCATTTATTCGCCCTCTTCACCAGCAACCTACACTTCTCCAAAAAGATTTGAACGAGCGAAATCTTACTTACAACAGAAAGGATTTCACATATTAGAAGGTTCACTAACAGGTCGATATGATTATTATCGTTCTGGCAGTATACAAGAGCGTGCTGAGGAACTGAATGCTTTAATAAGAAACCCTAATGTATCTTGTATTATGTCAACAATTGGCGGTATGAATTCCAATTCCTTATTACCTTATATTGATTATGATGCTTTTCAAAATAACCCTAAAATAATGATTGGCTATTCAGATGCAACAGCTTTATTGCTAGGGATTTATGCCAAAACAGGAATCCCTACATTTTACGGTCCGGCACTCGTCCCTTCCTTTGGAGAATTTGAACCTTTTGTAGATGACACATACAAATATTTCTCAGAAACATTACAAAACGATCCGCCTCTTCCTTACAACATAAAACAACCATTATTTTGGTCAGATGAATTTATTAATTGGGAAGAGAAAACGAAAGAAAAAGAACTTAGACCAAATAATTGGATTTCTGTAACAAATGGACAAGCTACTGGACGTATTATTGGAGGGAACTTAAATACAATAGAAGGAATTTGGGGTAGTCCTTATATGCCATGTATTCAAAATGGGGATATTTTATTTATTGAGGATAGTTCAAAAGATGCAGCTACTATTGAAAGAAGCTTTTCATTACTTAAAGTTAACGGCGTATTTGATAAAGTTTCAGGTATTATTCTTGGAAAACATGAGCAGTTTGATGATTGTGGTACAAATCGCAAACCTTATGAAATATTATTAGAAGTACTGCAAAATCAAAGAATTCCTTTATTAGCTGACTTTGATTGTTGTCATACCCATCCGATGATCACTATGCCGATAGGTGCTCAAGTGAACATGGATGCAACTAATAAAACAATACATATTTTAGAACAATGGAAGATATAAAAAAACACTTATATTATAGAAAGAAAATATTATAAACTTTTCCATTAGAAAACATAAAAAATCTCCGTTCATCACAAAACGGAGATTTTTATTATTGTCCTAAATTTTGAACCTTCTCTTTCAAATCACGAACTTGATCAATCGTCTGCATAAGCTCAGAGTTTTTAAATTGCTCTACATCCACTTTTCCTTCTTCTATCTTCGTCATTGCCGTATCAATTAATGTATTTAACTTTTCGTTATATCCGACGATTTGCTGATGAAGATCCTTTGCTACATCAGGTGGTGTTAATTCATTGAAAGCGGGTATATCTTGTTTAATTTCACTAAGCTTCGTTTCTAATTCTTTTCGAGCTTCGCTATCATTAACGGCCTTTTCAGCTAATGCTGGTGCATCATTTGCAAATGCACTTATTTCATTTACATAGTCTGTCGCTTTTTGAGCATAATCTATGGAGTTCTTTCCTTCCTCTACTAGTGAACATCCCATTAAACCAATTGAAACTATAAATACTAATAAAATTGATTTGATTTTCATTTTAGACTCCCTTCGCCTTTATAATTGTCTGCAATTTTCTCTATGCATAACTTCTACCTAAATTACTTATAACCTTTTTCAAATAGCTATTTACCCTCTTACATGCCCTATTATCGTTACAACATCTATTTCTATATGTACGCTAATAATATCTTCAATTATATCCATATATCCTTGTCCTATAGCTGTTCCATAGTGTAATGTAAGCCCCTTCTTTTCATACACTGACTTTGGCACCGAAAAAATAAACCTCCTCAAGTTACTTTCATCAGCTGGTTCCATAATTAAAACAATCCCATCCTCATCAAACATATACGCTCGCCCTCCAACTTTACATTCACTATGGCTCAGTATTGCCTTTGTCAGCTAAATTTAAAACATAATAAGTTAAGATACAACTTTGCTGTATCATAAAAATAAAAAACATTAATTCTTTTTTGTTAAGAATTAATGCTTTTTAAAAAATCATTTTCTGACTCTAGCATCTTTTTTTGACGAGGTTTTATTTTTCTTACGGGAACTCCAGCATAAATATACCAATCATCTAAACTCTCTTTTACCATACTCATCGCACCAACTGCTGCGCCTTCTCCTACAGTTACATTTGGAAAAATAATAGAATCAGCACCAATAATCGCATGTTTTTTTAAAATAACTTTTCCTGTTTTCACATTCCTATATTGATTCGGGACAGTTGGCCCCATTAATGTATTTCCACTGAAATCATCTAGTACTGCATATACGATTGTTTTAGCTGAGATATTTGCAAAGTCATACATTTCAATCCCAACTTCCCCTCCATATAACGCTGTATACGCTGATATATGCGAATAACTTCCAATTGTGATTTTACCACTTAAAATACAAAAATCATCAATTCTTACATTATTACCAACTGATATAACACCTGGATTATATATACTTGCTTTTTTACTAATCAATACATTTTTCCCAACAGATAAAAATCCAATTTTCTTTAGCTCTTCTTGACTATAAAAACTATTCATCTGCCGACACCACCTTCTGCCCTAAACAGATTACAATTTGTTCTACTATTTCTTTCGTCATTCCTTCCCATAAAGGTAAACTTACTATTCGTTTGGCTATTTTATTCGTTTCTATCAAATCTGTAGACTTATAATTTCTAAAAAAAACTTGTTGGTGGCATGATGGTGAAAAGTATAATCTAGCTTCTATTTTCTGTTTTTTCAGTTCTTCTATTACTTGTATGTTGTGAACTTCTTCCGGACAAAGAATAGGCATAAATTGTTGAATAACTGCTTCTGTCTTTTGGAGTTTCCATCCTTTTTTCATTAATCCATTACTTTGTAACAAGTGTTTATACCATTCAGAAATACGGGTGCGTTCTTTTAATTTTTGATTCCATTTTTTCATAGTCGCAATCCCAACAGCTGCCGCATATTCAGACATTTTACAATTAAACCCCATCATCGTACATTCACGATTTTTATCAAATCCGAAATTACCCATTCTTTTAATACGTTGTATATCTTCTTCCTTTTTACTATATATGAGCCCTCCTTCACCAATTCCGAACGGCTTTGTTGCATGAAAGCTATATACGATCATACCACTAAAATCCTGACCGTAATGCATACTTCCATTCATTAACCCAAATCCCGGTGCCGCATCTACGACAACCGGAATACCCTTTTTCTCTAATTCTTCATATTTTTCTAAGTCCATCCATGATCCAAAAGTTGCGTACGGGACAACAATCGCAACCTCTTCTTTTAATTCTTCAATCTTATCCCAAAGTACTGTTTTATCCATATACCAATCATCTATTGAAATATCAATAAAATAAGGTTCCAATCCACACCAAATAGCCGCTAATGGAGTCGCAGGGAATGTAAAACTAGGCATGAGAGCATATTTTCCTTTTCTTCTTTTCTTAAGTTGAATAGCAGCCATTAACCCTAACGTTGCGTTTGCCACTGTTGTAACAGCGCCCCTGTTCTGAAAAAATTCCGACATAATTGTTTCTTCAAAACGTTGATTTATAGGTCCATAATTCGTATATATGTGAGATGTATCAATTTCCTTCAATTCGTCCAAATACTCAATTACAGGTACAGTTGAAGCACGCAAAAAAGGAATATTCTCCATATCTATCTATTCCTTCCTATCATTTTCGGACAATATAAAGCGTATCTGTTTCAGATAATCCAAATTTCCTAGCACTTTTCATTCCTTTTCTTTCAGCTATGTTATATAATTCCACCTTAAATCCTGCATTCATTAATCGTTGAATGAATCCCGATTGATTATAAATTCTCACATGATCTTCTTGACCAAAAGCTAATTTTCTCAATTGTGGTGTTACAATTAATTTATTTTCTATAATAGAATCTACATTCATTACGATTGGTACTTGAATAATTCCCCACCCATTTGGCTTTAATACTCTATATAACTCTCGCATTGCTTTGTCATCGTCAAGAACGTGTTCTAATACATGGCTACATAAAATTACATCAAAAGTATTACTATCATATGTAATGCTTGTAACGTCAATTTCCTTCATTAATGGATCCTTTGGTTCTATATCCCCACATACATACGTAATATTTTTATACTCGTTAAACCAATCTCTTAACTTCTCTTCAGGTGCAATATGAAGCATAGTGTATTCTCTACTTAACAAGTCCGTTTCCATTTCAATGTACGCACGATACAACCTTTCACGATCCATTGAACTACAAACTGGGCATATCCCTGTATCTTTATTCCACATCTCAAATTTATATTTCGGAAAATCATAATGTGCTGGCCAAGGTGAAAATTTTTCAAATTGCTGATTGCAATATTGACAATAACAACATTCTTTCTCAAACATATGAGCGACTAGCTTGTTTAACCCTTTTTTTATCTTTTCATTATAAATTTGATCTAGTTCCCCATTTCTTACTGCATCCTTAACTATAAATCCCGCATTTTCTAAACAATAAGATAAACTCTCTTTATAATCCCTCTCAGAACTTAAAAACCCACTATTATATGCATCTATAATTAATTCAATCCACTCTTCAATTGTCATTAAAATAAAATGTATTTGTTTTTGATTTTGTCCACTATGTTGTCTAAAATAACTAAGAGGTTCTTGTATATAAACTACTTTTCCTTTCCTCATCATATCTAGCCAAGTTGCAATGTCATTAATAGAAGAATAAGCCTTTCCTTTAAAATACCCAAACTTCCCTTCAAACAAATCTCGATTAAACAGAACAGTTGTCGGCTCACCAACTATATTTTTTAAATTTTTTAATATGTAATTCCCTAATTCTTTTCCTTCAAAAAGTGTAGTTTCTTTCGCAATTTTCATATTCAATGTTGAGGGTGGTAATATCTCTCCATTCTCATCAATCAGTTCACGATATGACGTCACAAATGAAATATTTTCTAACGTCAAAAAGTATTTCATCATTCTCTCGATCTTTTCATGATGAAATAAGTCATCATCTAATAAAAAGTTTATATAATCCCCGTTCGCAAGTTCTATACACTTATTAAAGTTTTCAGCAACTAACGGAGTTTCATTTTTAGCATATGTAATACACTCATATTCACGTAAATACGGTTGAATCATAGCATTGACTTCATTATTTGTACTGTCGTCAGAAATAACAATTTCAATATTTTCATATGTTTGATTCAGAGCGCTATTGAGTGCCAATTCCAAGTAATAAGGTCTATTGTACGCAGGAATCAGTATACTTACTTTCGGTAAAAGAGAATTATTATTTATATGTTGTTTTTTCTTTTCTATGTTTATTTTCTTTTCTTTAATTTTTTGATAATAGTCTAATGTATATAATATCGATGATGGAACTATCCTTCTTGCATAATCTAGAAAATTTGTTATCGCTTTGTCTAATTCTTTTTCGGTGGATAAGAAACCATATTTTTCTCCTGCTATAATACTATGTGAAAAATCTTCTAATCCATCCATCATTTTATTAGATTCATTTAACTGTTGATCTTGATGTAATCGAAAGTAACTAAGTGTCTCTGCTATATATACTGCTTTTCCTTTACTTAATAAAGATAACCATGAAGCTATATCTACGTTACATAGATACCTCCTCTTATCAAAAATCCCATACGGTTCTTGTAAATCATTTTTACGAAATAAAACTGTTGTCGGTTCTCCAATATAATTTTTTTGATCGACAATTACCCTATTCCCTAATTCTGTTCCCTCTATAATCATATCCTCTTCAAATAAACGAACAGTTGAATAAATATGGCGTAATTCTTCTCCTTTATCATCAATTACTTGACGATGAGATGTTACAAGCTTAATTTCATTATCTAGATCATTGAAAAAATACTTCATCATTTTTTCAATTTTATTCACATGAAATAAATCATCATCCATTAAAAAATTTACATACTCACCGTTCGCTTCATTAAATAGCATTAGAGCATTTTCAAATTGTCCGAGAGTTGACCTATTTTTTATATAAATAATATTTGAATGATCACATAAGTATTTTTGTAACACCTTTTCTGTTTCGTCATTCGTGCTATCATCTCCAACTATAATTTCTATATTAGGGTACGTTTGTTCTAACACACTACATAATGCCTCTTCAAAGTAGCGAGGACGATTATACGTAGGAATTAAAACACTTACCAACGGAAGTTGATCTACCACCTCTTCAGTTCTTTCAATACGAGTTCTCATTTTACTCTCTCACCTCTTCGCATATTATTTATATACGCGACACGAAAATCACATTATTTTAACTGTATGGAGCCTATATACTTTTATGCAAACATGAAACAAAATATCATACTTTTCGTTCCTAAATAAACATATTTAATAACGCGGACATTTTATTTGCACCTTTTTTATTCATATGATCACTATCATAAAAATCTTCATCACAAAATAATGGTGAATCAAATAGATCTATAATCCGAAAAGAATATTGACTTTGAAAATCATTTATAACTTTATAAAAATCTTCTTTTAATTTCTTACTACTACAATTGAAATAATGTGAAGTAACAGGGAATACAACAATTAGTGGTTTTATATCATGTTTTAACAGTAGTTCTAAATATTTTTTGAAAATCGTTTTATTTTCAACTAAAGTATGAGGATATGACAATTTAGCATGCGAAGCTGCTCTCATTTTCCCATGTTCTTCAAAAGGAATATGAAGGGGAGTAGTATTCCATTCAGCATTTATCCAAGGTAGTATCAATGATTCATCTTTTAGTTCGTCTAATAAAATATATTCAAAATGCAAATTAAAAATAGAAAAAAGTGGTTTCGGAGTATCTAGATGTGAGAATCCATCAGTGGGTAGAGGAGAATGAACTACAGTATGATGACCGTCTTGAAACAATGGATAATATACTTTGTGAATTCTATATGCTTCAGATGATAACGACATGTCAAAGTAAAAAGAGAAATAGGCTATTCCTATCAAACAATATTGAAATGAATGATCGTTTGATAGAAGTTGTGACGCTATTAAATAATCATAGTATAGATCTTGCGATGGAAGTGTTAATTTTATTGACTTTTTTGAGAGGAGCTCCGTACTTATGCCACAATACGGATAAGACAAACCGGTAGCAAACAATTCATACGTGGGATCACTCTTTACTTTTTTCATAGACATGTATAAAAACATAAGATCCGGATTTATTTGATATATAGAAATTAATTTATGCCTCCATTCATACATGTATTTTGTTAAATTAATAATTTTTTTACTTTGCACGCCCTTGTTTATCAATTCATTTGTAAGTTTTTCTGCGTCCACTCTCCAAATGACTATATATTGAAAAGAATTTTCTATACGAATAATAGTTGAAACGTCTACAACATGAACTATTATTTTACATTTATTTTTGTCTAATGCATTTTGAATCCTTTCCCCTGATACTTCATCACTTAAAACAATAATTTTATACTGCTCCTTCATGTATATCCCCCTCCATTATATGTATAATATGAAATTCATTTTTCATTCGTAACGATCATATACATCTGCAATCCATCATTAAAAAAGAATAGAATATTCATTTCAAAACAAAAATAGCTGCACCATTAGGCGTAGCTATTTTACAATTATTACTTATTCAAACTATATTCCTTTATCTAACTCATAAAGCATACGATACTTCTCGTTTTCTTTCAGAAGTTGTTCATGACTACCTTGCATCACAATTTGACCACGATCAAGGAATATAACTTCATCTACATGTTCAATTCCAACAAGATGGTGCGTAATCCAAATTACTGTCTTTTCTTCCGTTGCAGAAAACATTGTTTCTATTAAAGATAATTCTGTCTTTGGATCTAAGCCGATCGTAGGTTCATCAAGGACAATAATTGGAGCTTCTTGCATGAGCGTTCTAGCAAAAGCAACCCGTTGTCTTTCCCCGCCAGAAAACCTTTTCCCCATTTCATGCATTTTTGTTTGCAATCCATCTGGAAGAGAAGCTATATGCGAAGCTAATTGTGCTTTCTCTAAAGCTCTCCATATCTCTTCATCCGTAGCCTCTGGTTTACCGATTCGCACATTATTTCCAATTGTCGTATCGAATAAATGCGGCTTTTGATTCAATATAGAAATATATTTTGATAAAAGATTCGTATGAGCATGTTCACTATTCAATAAAACTTCACCATGTAACGGACTTAGCGCACCTGCTAACAATTTTAACAAAGTAGATTTTCCTGTTCCACTTCTTCCTAAAATGGCGATTTTCTTTCCTGCCTTTATTTGCAGTGATACTTCTTTCAATACAAATTCATTACTATCTGGGTAACTATACGATACATTATTTAATTCAATGTCTATATGTTTTGATGCAACATAATCTTTATCCTCATGTAATTCCTTTTCATCCTGTAAAACATCATTAGCTTCTACTTTATTTAGACGATGAGCAGATTCTACATATGATGGAATTCGATCGATAGCATCTGAAAGAGGAATAAGCGCGTTTGTGACTGATAACGTCATTAAGACGAAAGCCGCAATAACGGTAGGTGCAATCTGTCCACTTGCCGCCTCATTTCCAGTCCATATGATCATTGAAATAACTACAATCCCCACTACTAATTGAATGATACTGTCCCGAATATGATTCCAGCGCTTCATTCTTTTTTCCGTTTTTAACAACTGAGCATTTTGCTCTACATACTTATCAATGAATTCATCTTTTCTACCACTTGCTTGCCAATCAGATAACCCAAAAACAGCGTCTGTTAGTTGTTGATACAAACGGCTTCTTCCTTGCTTTAAAGTAACATGATGCTGCTTCATTAAAAGTAATGATACAAACGGAAGAAGAAAAACGATAATAGCCAACATACATGCTGCAATAAGTGCAAATACTACGTCAAATGCACCGATAACAAGTATGAATATGCTATATACAACTAATGCTAATAGACTAGGAAATATTGTACGTAAATATAGGTTTTGCAAATGCTCTATATCTTCGGATAATATACCTAACATATCGCCCGTTTGAAATCGTGAGCGGAAAAATAACGCCTGCGGTTCTACTATTCTATATAGTTTCGTTCTCATCTTTTCTAATATGCGTAGTACGACATCGTGTCCAACTAAACGCTCTAAATAATGAAATACCGCTTGTCCTATACTAAACGCACGTGTTGCAACGATAGGAACATATACAGCCATTACATTTTCTGGTCTAAGAGCAGATTTAGAGATTAAATAACCTGAAATGAAAAGTAACATCGCACCTGAACTAACTCCAAGAAGACCAAGGAAAATAGTTAAAGTCATTCTACCTTTATTTTGCTGTATATAAGGTTTAATCCAGTTACTCATCTCTATCCCCTCTCTTTCCTTTGAAAATGTAATGCCTCATTCTTTAAAAGTTCTTCATACGTGCCGCTTTCTATCATTTCCCCTTTATTTAAAATAAGAATATGATCCATCTGTTTCATCCAGTGAAGACGATGTGTTGCAAGAAATACTAGCTTACCTTCAAACAGACGTAACATCGATTGCTTTATTTCAAATTCAGTTTCAATATCAAGATGTGCTGTAGGCTCGTCTAATAAAATAATTGGCTTTTTGCTTAAAAGTGCACGCGCCATAGCGACACGTTGTTCTTGCCCGCCACTAAGCATACGTCCACCTTCTCCAATTCTTTCATACATCCCGTTCGGAAGCGATGTAACGAGTGAACGAAGACCAACTTCATTAATAACTCTTTCCACTTCTGCATCAGTTGTATTCGTTTCATAGAAACAAATGTTATCTTTTAATGAAAGCGGGAAAATATAAGGTTGCTGCGGAATATAAGCAATATTCTTTTGCCAATCTTCTCGAGTAGACCCGTCAATTTTCACACCATTTATTATCAGCTTTCCACCCGAAGGAGTTAAAAATCCTGCTAATACGTCAATTAACGTCGATTTCCCTGCCCCACTTTCACCAATTACACCTATAGCGCCGGTGCCTTTCCAAGTAAAATCAATTCCCTCTAATATAGCTTTTTCAGATTCATTATTCTTTACTTTTACATCTTGTAATTTCAAGTTACTAGAGGCATTCCATATTAAACCTACATTAGATTCTTTCGTTCCTATTTCTTTTTGTTGCTGTAAAATCTCTTCTATTTGCTCCATTGCAAGTTGTCCATCTAACGTAGCATGATAATTCGCTCCAACTTGTTTAATCGGCAGAAAATATTCTGGAGCTAAAATTAAAATCGTAAGGGCTGGCAATAGTACAATTGTCCCATCTATTAAACGTATCCCTAATCCGACTGCCACAAATGCGATTGATAAGCTCGTAAAGAAATCTAATGCAAAAGAAGAAAGAAAAGCAACTCGCAAAGTACGCATCGTTGCTTTTCTATACCTTTTACTTACTTTTTCAATCTTTCCTTCGTGTTGTTTACTTTTCCCTATATACTTTAATGTTTCTAATCCTTTTAACGTATCTACAAAATGATTAGAAAGTACTCGATATGTTTCATATTGGCTATCCGCCATTTTCTGCGCTGCTAATCCTAGTAGGATCATAAATGTAATTACGATAGGAATCGTTACAACTAAAATGATTCCAGACTCAATATCTAACGTAAAAACATATAGTACAATTAGTCCCGGTACGATACTACTTCTAATCATTTTAGGAATTGTTAATTCAATATATGTTTTAAATTTCTCAATACCTTCAATCGATAAGGTAACCAGATGACCTGTTCCAGCAGTTTGAACATACCGTGGACCTAATGTGAAATACGCCTCTATTAATTGTTTTCGTAGTAGCGATCCTGTTTTTTCAGCGAAACGTTCCACTAATATTTGCGAAATTCGAACTAGCATATGACGTACTGCAAACGTGATTCCAAAATAAACCGTTTCATTTAACACAGATTGCACTGTTTCTCCTTGAAATAAAAACGTAATAGCCCGTGCTAAAAACACTGTTTGCCCAATAATACTTATAGCTTCTAAAATGCTAATGATTGTTAACACTACATATAAAACTCGGCTACCAGGATACGATGGAAGTCCTCTTTTTCTTTTCATTAGTACTCCAAATCTTTATCTGACTTAACAGGTTGTCTAAACACATAGAAACTCCATATTTGACTTCCCAAAACAAATGGCAATATAGCAATTGAAAAATACGTCATCAGTTTTAGTGCATAATCTCCCGATGCTGCATTATAAATTGTTAAATCGTATATTGGCCCTAACGAGCTAATTAAGACACGTGGGAACATGCCGGCAAACACACTCGCACTTAGTAAAATGATTGTTAAACTCGTCATAACGAAAGCCCAACCATCTCTTCTTCTTTTATTTAATAATGTTGACGCACATAATGCTACAAAAGCTCCGATCGGAACCATAATCCACTCTGTACCATGACCAGTGAATATATCTGTTTTCCATAACCCTACACCGGCAAAAATAAGAAGTGCTATAATTGCAAGCGGTGCAATTTTCAACGCAGCAATACGTGCACGTTCTCTTAACTTACCAGTTGTACGTATAGTAAGGAATTGCAATCCGTGAACAATACATAGCAGAAGGAACATAACTCCTCCAAGTAATGCAAATGGATGAAGTAATGGTAAGAATCCACCTACAGCATTTTTCGTTTCATCAATTGGAATACCTACCATAAAGTTAGCAATTGCAACTCCCCAAAGAACAGGCGGTAGTAAACTTCCTAAAAACATACCCCAATCCCAAAAACCTTTCCATTTATGATTGTCTATTTTCGCACGGAATTTAAAGGAAACCCCTCTTATAATTAAAGCAAGAAGCATAAATACAAACGGAATGTAAAACCCGCTAAATAAAGTTGCATACCAGTGCGGGAATGCTGCGAACATAGCCCCACCTGCACAAACAAGCCATACTTCATTCGCGTGCCAAAATGGGCCAATTGTATTTAAGTAAATTCTTTTCTCTAAATCGTTTTCCCCTAAAAACCTTGAAACTATACCTACACCGAAATCGAAACCTTCAAGTACAAAGAAGCCTACGAATAAAACTGCAATAATGATAAACCACAACTCATTAAGAGATAACATACTCTTCCTCCTTATCAAATGGATCATGGCTTTGAGAATCCTGTTTCGCTTTCTTATTCTCATGTCCTTTAATAATACGAACGAATAAGTAAATAGTGATTCCACCTATAATTAAATATAGTGATGTGAATGAAACTAAAGAGAATAATACTTCTCCGAACATAACATTTGGAGATACAGCATCTTCCGTTTTCATAACACCGAAAACTACCCAAGGCTGACGTCCCATTTCAGTCATAATCCATCCTACTGTATTACCGATAAACGGTAGTGCAATTGCATACACCATTAATTTTAAATACCAAGTTTTTTCGGCTAAACGATCTTTTCTTGATAAGAACCATCCGTATGCTCCTAGAAGAAGCATAAATGTTCCACTCATTACCATCGCTCTAAAACTCCAGAACATAGTGTGTACTGGCGGTATATAATCTCCAGGCCCATATTTTTCTTCATATTGTTTTTGAATTTGATTCATCCCTTCTACTTGACCACTAAATTTATCAAATGATAATAGACTTAGCATATAAGGGATTTGAATTTCAAACGAATTTTCTTGCTTCTCTGCATCAATTTTCGCAAATACTGTAAATGGCGCTGGATCCTCACTCGTATTCCATAACGCTTCAGCTGCTGCCATTTTCATTGGATGTGTCTTAATTAATTGTTGTGCTTGCGCATGACCGAAGAATAATACTAACGCCGTTGTAAGTGTTCCAACAATGATAGAAATGCGGAACGATTTTTTAAACACTTCAGTTTCTTGAGCTTTCGTTATTTTCCATGCGCTCACACCTGCAATAAAGAATGCACCAGTTGCAATCGCAGCTGTAATTGTATGCGGGAATTGTACCCATAATTGTGGGTTTTGAATAATCGCTAAGAAATCATTCATCTGTGCACGTCCATCTGCTGCCATTTCATATCCTACTGGCGATTGCATAAATGCACTTGCAGTTAAAATCCAAAATGCTGATAACATTGTTCCAATTGAAAGGAGCCAAATACATAACAAGTGAATTCGCTTCGGTAATTTGTCCTCACCGAATACCCATAAACCTAGGAATGTAGACTCTATGAAAAATGCTAATAAGCCTTCAATTGCAAGTGATGGACCAAACACATCACCTACGAAACGTGAATATGTTGACCAGTTCATGCCAAACTGGAATTCTTGTAAAATACCAGTTACTACACCTACCGCAAAGTTAACTAGGAATATTTGTGTCCAAAACTTCGTCATCTTCTTATAAATTTCTTGTCCCTTTACCACATATAACGTTTGCATTAACGCAATGATAAATGCTAAACCAATAGACAGCGGAACAAAAAAGTAATGGAAAATCGTTGTTGATGCGAATTGTATTCGTGCCAATTCGAGCGTCTCCATACTACAATCACTTCCTTCATAATTTTTTATATCGTAATTTCAATTGAGTTGTATGAATAAAACAACTCAATTCTTAGAAATGTAGAAAGATAAATTTGTTTATGTACTTTTAGAAAATATAAATTTTCAGTTTTCAAGATAATTACAAAAGAACTTTCTCATAAAATTTACCTTTTCACTATTTCAGTAGTGTTTTATCCGTTAATCGAATTGTATAATATCCCTGCATAGTAAATTCAGCTGATTTTTGACGTATTATT
>NZ_QOZX01000054.1:0-76943 GCF_008368895.1 Bacillus sp. BB081 | reverse complement strand
CCATTAGTAGAAGAGCTCGCAGAGATTTGTGAGTGTGGTACGGATAATTTTACGTTGGAACTACCAAGTTCTACGTTTGTATTCAATGGAGAAGAAATAGAAGCGTTTCCTCTTATTGAAGTGAAATGGTTCGAGCGTGGACAGGAAATTCGTGATCGATTTGCCAAGGCCATTACTACATATGTAATGGATTTTGGACTTCCAGAAGTAGAGGTTGTATTTACGGTTTTCACAGAACCAGCGTATTATATTAACGGGAAGCATTGTGCAAGTTAGAGCTATGTGAAAGATTTTTGTAACATTTATAAGGGGTAGAACCACATTGCCATCATGCTAAGAAAAGCGAATATCCAAACACAAAAAATGAACTCAATTCTCATAGACAACTAACTGTGAAGAGATAAATTTTTTGTTTTTGGGGACATCAAAATATTAGCTTGATGGTGTTGTAGCGGGCCCCCTTTTAAAATAGTAGAGTTTGAACTACCCCCACTTAACACTCTAACGAGCTGTTTGAAGTGGGGGATTCCTACGAACACCAAGGTACCCCTCAGTTTTATGAGTAGGCAATCCCCGTAATCCCTACGGTTAGAAGCCTTATGGCCTCTTTTCTCAGATTTTCCGCTGCATTCACATCTCTATCATGATATATACCACAAGAAGGACACTTCCATTCACGCAGGTTCAGGCTTTTCACATCTTTATTTTTGTAGTCGCAATGCGAACAAGTTTGGGAACTAGCGAATGTTTTCGACACCACAATCACTTGTTTCCCATACCAGCATGCCTTATACAACAACATCGCTTTGAATTGTGACCATGATACTTCTTGAATCGCTTTCGCTAGTTTGTGATTCTGTAACATATTCGATACTTGCAAATCTTCTATCCCAATCACATCGTGGTTTTTGATGATCCTTGTAGAGAGTTTTTGCAAGTAATCCGTTCTTGCATTTTTGATTCGTTCATGAATACGAGCGACTTTAATTCGCTGTTTATGCCAATTCGCTCCGCCTTTTGTACGTCTAGATAGAATACGCTGGGCATGAGCGAGTTTCTTTTCTAATACCCGAGACCATTTTGGATTACCGAATACCTCACCCGTTGAAAGAATAGCAAAGTTTTTCACACCAACATCTATACCAATAGCGGAATCGGTCTTCGGCAATTCTTGTACTTCTGCTTCAGCAAGAATCGAGACAAAATATTTTCCACTTGGATTCCTTCTGACAGTAGCACTCAAAATTCGTCCTTCTACCTCACAACTTTTGACAAATTTGATAAGACCAAGTTTCGGTAACTTCAATTTATTATCTATAATCGCAATGTTTCCATTTGTATGTTTCGTTGTATAGGATTGGACTTTATTGTTCTTCGATTTAAACCGAGGTGCTTTGTTTTGTTTTTTGAAGAATCTTGCATACGAGTCAGCGAGGTTGTGAAGAGAAGATTGAAGAGCGATACTGTCCACTTCTTTTAGCCATACAAATTCTTTTTTGAGAGTAGGTAATTGCGAAGAACAAGTGCCATAGGATAACCCTTTTCCTGTTTCTTTATATCTATCATTCCACTTTTCCAAAAAATAGTTAAATACAAATCGTGAACAACCAATTGTTTTCGTAATAGCTATTTTTTGTTCTAAACTAGGATAGATCCGAAACTGATACGCTTTATGTATAAGCATCGCTTTTCACCTCACTTCCTTTTTTTATTTGTTTACAATCTTTTTCACGATATGCATGAGAACGATATCATGATGTAGCAAAAAAATACTAATCACGTATTATTTCTTCTTTTTTGTCGAAAGTCCTCTGTCCCTTTCAAAAAAATATACAACTGAAAGAAATTTTACAATGAAACCATTTCGTAGATGTAAAAATGCCTCGGAGATATAACATTTTCTTTCTATAGGAACGAACTGATTAGAATACCGGTATCTCTTACTGATTCTTCACCAAAAAGAACCTTTAGGCTTTTTCCTAACCGTCATTCAGCTCCCACCTACTCATTGGACCATGCCCTACCCATTCCTTGAGGTGGAAGTTTTCTGTCGGGAAATGATAAACATAAAAAACTCCTAACAAAATTTGTTAGGAGTTTTTTCAAATATGCAATATTTTTTCAATCTTCACTATTGATTTCTATTGTACCTGTTCTAGCACTAACCTTTAAACTATTTAACAGATTATCAGGTGTCTTGATTTCCACTTCATATTCAAATTTTGATTGTGCCAAGTTGTCATCTTCTAATTCGAATTCTTTTTTCACATTAATAATTTCTCCATTTGTATGAGCTAAAGAAATTTCACGAACTTGTTTCTCTGTGTAGTTTTCATTCTTTTTTGCATAGTTGTAACCCATACCATAATATCCACCAACAATAGCAATACCACTTACTAAAATAGCAATTACACTTATCATTATTTTCTTTTTATGTTTTAACATTTTCATCCACTCCTTAATAATTACTCATCTATTCCAAATCTTGCTTCAAGTGCATTTTCTGCTTGCTCTAATTGATCTTCCAGTATATCTTGTTCTCTTTCTTGTGTTTGATATTGTTCAACAGTTATCGTTCCAGCGCGATAATCTGCTTCTAGCTGATTATCAGATAGATCTATCTTGTCATCTAATTGATCAATTTCTTTTTTTGCTACTAAGTACGTATTTAAGTTTTCTTCCTTTGCTCCAACTGGTTTCGTGTTATTTGTCTTTTCAACGATAGATGTGACTTCGTTTTTGAAATCTTGTATTTGCTTATCATCATTCGTAGCAGGCTCTGTTTTATTTGGTTCTTGTTGTAGTTGAGCACTTTCTTTTTGCAATGTATCATTTTCCACTTTCAGTTGTTGTACTTCTGTATTGTTATCAGCTTGAGTAGAACAAGCTGTTAAGAATAAACAAGACATTGCTCCAATCAACATCCATTTTCTCATTCTGTTTTCCTCCCTTTACATGTGCACCTTATCCTTGCCTTTATATTACTGAACAAACATTAAAGGAAGATTAATGTACAAAAAAATAAAATGATATAATTAAATAGTTTCTAATCTTTCTTTAATGTTTTGGAATTATAGTGATACATATAAATAAGGAAAAAAGGAGAATGGTAATGCGAGTTCTTATTGTCGAAGATGAACAAGACTTACAAAATATATTAGTAAAACGATTAAATGCTGAACATTATAGTGTCGATGCATGTGGGAATGGAGAAGATGCTTTGGATTATATAAACATGGCTACCTACGATTTGATTGTACTTGACATTATGATTCCCAGAATAGATGGCTTACAAGTATTACAAAGATTACGCGCGGACAATCATACAACTCCTGTCTTGCTTCTTACAGCTAAAGATACAATTGATGATCGCGTAACAGGACTCGACTTAGGTGCGGACGATTATTTAGTAAAGCCGTTTGCTTTTGACGAACTGTTAGCAAGAATTCGCGTGTTAATGCGAAGAAATACAGGAAACACATCAAATGTGTTTGAAATCGCTGACCTTGTGGTAGATTGCAATATGCATAAAGTAACAAGAGGAGACCAGGTTATCACTCTTTCCAGTAAAGAATTTGCTATTTTAGAATATATGATTCGTAATAAAGAAGTTGTGCTCACACGAGATAAAATTGAGCAACATGTGTGGAATTACGACTATGAAGGTGGCTCGAACATTATTGATGTTTACGTCCGCTATCTTCGTAAAAAAATTGATAGCCAGTTTGAAACGAAGTTAATTCATACAGTACGAGGAACTGGTTACGCATTGCGAGTAGAATCATGAAAAGACTATCAATCAAAATGAAAGTAACCCTGTGGTATACAGGGCTAATTGTAATTATTATGGCACTCGTGTTAGCTTTTATTTTAACTTCTTCAGATAAAGTTTTGCTTTTTAATATGAAAGATCAATTGAAGAGCACAGTAAAAGAAAGCATGGAAGATATCGAATATAAGCATGGACAATTAAAGATGGACGATGATTTTGAAACATTAGAAGATGGAGTAAATATCATCATTTATAATAAACAAGGTGAACTGCTGGTAGGAAATAGTCCAACAAGTTTTAATAAAAAGCTATCGCTTAAATCCGATGAAATACAAACCATTAAAGACGGTAATAAAGAATGGATTGTATATGATTTTCTCCATCATGCAGGCGGCGATGAGCAAGTCTGGATTCGTGGAATAATGACTATGAGCCAATTATCATCAACGATGAATACGATTATCGTGATAACACTCATCTCATTCCCATTACTTATTCTCATTGCGGCAGTGGGAGGATATTTTATTACGCAAAGAGCGTTTCGACCTGTGCAACAAATGAGTGATTCAGCTAGTAAAATTGGTGATGGTAAAGACCTTTCCAAGAGAATTCATTTACAAGGTTCACCGAAAGATGAAATATATCATTTGGCACAAACCTTTGACAAAATGTTCGAGCGATTGGAGACATCGTTCGAAAGTGAAAAACAATTTACATCTGACGCATCTCATGAATTAAGAACACCAACATCTGTTATTATTTCACAATGCGAATACGCTTTATCACTGAGGAATAATCCGAAAGAAATGGAAGAATCGTTAGAAGTAATTTTAAAGCAATCACGTAAAATGTCCGCGCTAATCTCACAACTCTTATTATTAGCAAGAGCTGACCAAGAAAACCATAACACTTTCCAATTTGAATGTATCAATATGAGTGAATTAACGGAAATCGTTGTAGAAGAGCTTTCATTAATGGTTCAAGAATCTTCGATTGATATCACAACTCATATAGAGGAAGACCTGTTTATGAAAGCAGATCAAACATTGATGATGCGTTTATTAATGAATTTACTAACGAATGCGATTGCTTATAGCAAAGCGAACGGCACTGTGCATATGCAACTGTTCCGTGATGAAACCAACATAATAGGTAAAGTCTCCGATAATGGCATAGGCATCAGCGAGCAACATATTACAAAAATATGGGACCGCTTCTATCGAGTTAACGCAGCACGAACATCTTCAAACATCGGAAACACAGGTTTAGGATTGTCGATGGTAAAATGGATTGTCGAACTACACGGAGGAAAAATTACGGTTGAAAGTAAATTAGGAGAAGGCAGTACTTTTACCTTTAAACTACCAATTGAAAAACGAGCATAATTTATAAATGTTTGTAGCTCCAGAATAAAGATTCTTCAATCCTTATATAAAAGTAAACGACGCATTTTAAACAGCATCGATTTTATCATTTTGGACAACCTGTTCTGTTAAGTTGATATGCATGTAGAAAAAACTATCGAAATAAAACCCCAGAAATCCAAAGGTCTCTGGGGCTTCATTATATATTTAGCTCTTTTTGCTTTTTGTTTTGTTTATGTTTATACAGCAATTTTCGGCTTATGAGAGAAATCAGTAATAAGACCAGTATTAGTACGAAAAGTTGCATAAATGATAAATCAAAATATTTAGCACCTGTAACGATTAACAGTGTAGAAATCGTACCTTTTACAATGAAAAAAATAATAATCCATAATCCGCCTTTTTTCCAGTTCATTTTTATATTACCCTTTCCTACTTTTAAATTCTTAAATGGGACACCTTATTAGAAATCTATTATATTAATAAAAAAGTCATGTCTAATTAAATGCAATGATTCCATAATAAGTGAAAATGATATTCAATGTCAATTTTATTGACTATTTGAATACTTGTTTCTTCATCTCAATCTCTTTACAATTTGTTTCTTATAGACAATGAACTTTTGTCTTCAAACAAAAAACACCTCCATTGAAATTGCACACTTAGTATGCAATTTCACGAGGTGTATTTTCATGTACCATCAGGTAAGATTTCCTGCTTTATTTATTTCTTGATACGTACCTATTTTCTAGTACACAATAACTGGATCATTCGTGTTCAAACTATCATATACAGTTTTTGCAACATTAGGTAGAAGGTTCACACACCCGCCTGATCCTCCTGTTAAATAAGCATTATTTGCCCAGTCTTTTCGCCAGCCTGCATCATGGAATCCTTGACCGCTATTTGTGAATGGAACCCAGTAATCTACTTTAACTGCATAATCAGCTTTACCTACTGCGCTTCCTTTCAGCGTGTATGGTGTTCGTTTATATAGAACGTACCACACACCTGGTGATGTATCTTCACTCGTGCTATGTTTACCCGTTACTACATTTGTTGTGACGACTAATTTCCCATCTTTATAAATCCAAATTTGTTGATCTGCAATTGAAACTTCTGCATATGTGTCTCCGATGCCATTGTTTGCTGTTGTTTCATAGCCGATCCCTTCCTTCTCCCAACCATTCCCGTGAATATTAGAAGCAGAAAGCGATTTTTCGCCTTTTTCAAAGGCTTGTTGAACTTGTTTTGTTTCTTTTTCCACATCTAGTGCCCAGCCGTATCCTTGTCCTTTTACTGATATAACCGAACCAGAATGTGTTTTAAAAGCGAAGTCTTTATGTAATGTAGATTTAGCCTTATTAATTTCAACAACCTTATTCTTAATTTCGCTCGCATCGATTGTTACTTTCATATCCTTTGACATAGTAGCATTTTGAATTAAATCTTTCGCTTTTAATGAATACACTTCATCCTGCACTTTATAATCAACAGACTGCGTAAGAAGATTTTGTAATGCTTTCTCTTCTTTTTTGATGATTGGATCGTCTTCTTTAATCGGCTGTATGTATGCAGACTTTAGATGAATTTCGCTTTTATGCTTCTGCTTGTCGTAATCTTTTAATAGATTCGTAACGTCATACTGTTTTCCATCAACGCTCTTCGCAATAACAACTTTTCCTTGTTCGAGCTTAGCCATAGCATCTTGAGGCGCTTTTAATTTTTCATTCATAGAGACAAGCTTTTCTTCTACAAGTTTTTTCATCGTTTCACTACGATACTGATCCGCTTCTTTCGGTAACAATGAATAATCTTTTTCCTTTGTGGAAGGGAAAAATGTCCACTGACTTTTTAATAGTTTCTTAACTTGTGGCAAGTCTTTTTCCGTCAGTTCCGTTTTTGTATCTTGTTCATCTAAAATTTGTTGTTGATCAATATAGACTTTGTTTGCTAGTCCAGATGTTTTTAATTCCTGTATTGCCTGATCAGCGCTCAAACCACCGACTTTTGTATCGTTAATCGTAACATTCGAATTGAAGTGAGTTGCTTGATAATAGCTCATTCCTCCAATAAGAAGTGCAATTACACCGCCACCCGCTGCGATTAGCTTCCAATTTGTAAAACGTTTTTTTGATCTTACCCGTTTTTTCTCAACTTCTTCAACAGATTCATTTACTATATTGTTGTTCATCAATCTTTCCCCCGTATACATAAACGTCAATTGATTTAAACCAAAACCATTGATTAGTGTACCTTATTTTTCCTGAAATTTCATTATTTTTAACCAAGTTTTATTCCATTTAATCGATTAAAGTTAGATTTTTTAATAGAAATATATATAAAGATGGTAGATAAAGTGAAAAAGGACCACACCAATCGAGTTATTATGAGCCCCTCACATTCACTGAATTTTGAAGGGCGATACTCTCTATAAACATTTTAACCTAGTAAAATAATTTTTAGAAGGTTAAAGTTAGAGGCAGGTACCATAGAATGTATATTATTTATGAAAAATATCCACAAAAAAAGGACTACATGTAGACTCTTTTTTGTGAATATTTTAATGTCGCATTTTTTATAAATTCAAATGCAAACTATTCTTCCCGCTTTTCACCAGGTTTCACAACCTCTACTATCAGCCTAACGAATTTCACCTTATGACCTTTATCATCAACAATTTCAAGTTTCTTAAAACTATTAAATATGTTTGTACCACGCTTTGTTGATACGTTTAATCTTTACAGATGTTGAAGTTTTAGACTCATTCTTTGGTGTAATCCTATTATTAGAACATCCTGCAATGGTGAAACAGCATGTAGCCAATAAAACTAATAATATTAACTTCTTCAAATAGCCACTCCTATATAAGGAAAATATTATATTGAGAAAATTAAACATAACATCGAATCTTTGTAAAAACAATATATTTCCTAGTATTATTATTCAATGGCGGATTAATGGAAACCTTAAGGTTCATTAATCTGCTTATAAGCGGAGAACCTCATGCTCATCAAGTCAATGTCCAATTTCCATTTTATCCGATTCTCAATATTTATTCCAATATAAAAAGATAGCTATTTTTGTTGAATACTAATTATCTCCAAAATGAAAAATACGAGCTGAGTTCCTATAACCCTATATACTTTTATTCAACTAGTTTCTCCCCTGTAACAATCTGAAACAAAGTGGCTGCATGTTTCCCTTCTAATTGAGCGTACCGATTATCTCCCGCCTTGATTTCTATTTTATCCTTATTAGGGCTTACCCAAATTTGATACAACACAGCTTTCGCCTCTATTTTCGGATTTTTAAATTGAAAAATAAAGTGATAATCAGCTAGACGAGACATTTCCACTTTTTTATCTTCAAAAGTAGTATCATTTAATATTTTCTTTACTTGCAACACTTCGTTATTATCTTTCACTACCTTAAGATCTTCATATTCATTATCACCAATACGTTTTTGTACTTGGATTCTTTGATCTTCATTTCCTACTATATTTGAACAGCCTGTTACTATAAATATACATATGGTAATAAAAACTAGAGACAAATTTCTAACTCTCATATGAATACCCTCTTTCCAATACAGAATATCTATAATTGTAAAATAAAGGTAATTATTTTAAACTTAGAAATATAAATAATAAAGAGAAAGGAGTGTCGTTCCATGCAGTTACAAACATACACTTGGAAAAGTTATACGTTTCTCATTGTAAGTATATTCGTTACTATTAATCTCTTTCTCTTCTCACCTATTTTAGACAGAGTTGGAGTAGAATATGTTGTACCTTTCGCCTACTTCATATTAGCTTCCGCTGTTATAGCAATCCTTTTAGCAATCATCTCTTTTTGTAGCCAATCTGAGAAAAAAATTTTAGCCATTATCGGTTTATGTTTTACTCTATTTAACACAGCAATTATTTTATTTTTCCTTTGGTTTGCTTACCATTTCACTTAATTGAAATATAAATAAACTCCATAAGCCACAAATAAAATTAACAGAATAGAAATGCTAAGTACCGTATATATGGTCCATTTTACATTTGAACTCATATACTCCATCCTCTCAACCCCCATTAATTCCAGTATATAACAAAAAAAGCATTGGATACCCAATGCTTTTTTACACTTACGCAAATAAAGATGTATTCGCATATAACGCTGGTGAACCACCTGAATGTACGAATAAAATGTTGTCTTCTTTATTAAATGTACCTTTTTTAATTAAGTCGATTAATCCCGCTACCGCTTTACCTGTATACACTGGATCGAGTAAAATACCTTCTGTTTTCGCAAGTAATTGAACTGCTTCCACCATTTCTGGCGTTGGTAACGCGTAACCTGGTCCTACATATTCATCAAAGCATGTAACAGCTTCGCGCGGGATAAAGTTCGGAATACCAACGTGAGCTGCCGTTTCCTCTACAAGTTTTGCTACTTTCTCTTCTTGTTCTGCTTTTCCTCTACTTACATTGATTCCGATTACAGGAATGTGACTTTGTGTTCCAGCAAAACCAGTAATTAAACCAGCGTGCATACCAGCGCTACCACTTACACAAACGACTGTACTGAAATCAATTCCTTGGTCAAATGATTGTGCCATAATTTCTTGCGCACAAGCAACGTATCCCATTGCACCAGTAGGATTTGATCCACCAACTGGTATTACATATGGTGTATTACCTTTTTCACTAACTTCTTTCGCTACTTTATGCATCTCTTCCATAAGATCTGCCCCGTTTGGTACGACAATTACATTTTCAGCACCTAGTAAATGATATAAGAAATAGTTTCCGTTAAAGTCTGGCTTCTCTTCTGGCTCAAGCCCTTCTTCTAATACAAGAATACATTTCATTTTTTCTTTTACCGCAGCTGCAAGTGTTAGACGGCAATGATTTGACTGAATACCTCCAGCTGTAATTAACGTATCTGCACCTTTTTCCTGTGCATCCGCAACTAGAAACTCTAACTTTCTCGTCTTATTACCACCAGCTGTTAAACCAAGTAAATCATCTCGTTTAAAATAAATAGTCGGGCCACCAAGTGCTTCAGAAAAATTGTTTAATTTTTCAATTGGAGTATATGACTCTGTATATTTTTTTCTCGGGAATTTAGCTAAATTCATTAATAACGCTCCTTTTGTACTTCTTTCACAATGTATGTAACGATACTATTATTACATGTAAAAATGATGAAGTCATCTTTCTGGTGGAAAAATGTATTGGAATTCGGTTTTGATGTATGAAATTGTATTAAAGATTTTAACTTCAATACGGTACATGAAATTACATTAATGATTTTAACCTAATTACGGTACATGAAATTTATATCGACGATTTTTCAAATATATCGTTCATAACTTGAAATATATCAACGATTTTTTCAATATATCGACGATTCGACATGAGATATCGACTTGCCAACAAAAAGTGACAAAACAAAAAGAGCCCACTCATTCAAAAGTAGGCCCTTACCAATCACTTATTTGCCGAAAATCGAAGAAGCTGTGTTAATCCTGGCTCTAAATTCATTTCGCCTTTATGACGTACGTATACGATTTTGTCCCCGTCAAATTTTGATGGATTTCCTGGATTATACGTATGCCACTCGTCCGTTCCTTCTATAGAGTACTCCATGTATTCTGTTGCACCGACGATTACATTTTTACTATCATCAGCGGTTACATTCGGTGCCATTTGTGCAACTTTCGAATCACTAATTAATAATTTTTTTATTTCCTTATCACGTTTGTAATCGTAAGCTGTCACCATTACATCGCTACCGTATGCTTTCACTTGCAACCCTTGTTTAAATGAATAGCCATCAGGAGCAGTCTTCTCTCCGCCATTTGGTCCAGCTGACATCCAGCCCGTTTCAATCCCGCCCGTATTTACAACCGTAAATCCTTTATTATCTCCGCCTGTAATTTTCTTTTTACCAGCCCAGTCTGGTAAGTTTAAATCCCAATGCGTATGACTCGTGAAGAAAACAACTTGCGGATAGTCTTTTAATATATCGTACAACTTATCAACGTTTAAATAATCTTGTAAATACGGATTTTGTCTTGATCCAGATACTGTATCCGGTAAAACGTGATGAGAGAAAATGAAAATGGGCTTATTTTTATCTTTTTGGCTATATTCTTCTAAATTTTGTTTTAACCAACCTAATTGCTCATCACTCATAAATACTTCATCCCACATTTTTGAATCGTGGTATTTCATATATTTTTCAGTTCCTAAAAATAAAAGCGGATAACCGTCTAATTCTTTTTTATGATATACCTTTTCTTGCCCGCTAAATTGTAAGTAGCGGTTAAATAGCGTTTCTTCCGTTACACCATTTGGCCATGTACTTTGAGAGAGCTTCCCATCAGCTGTCCATTTACCAGCGTAAAACTCATGATTCCCAACAGTTGACCATACATTCTCTGGATACTTATTTTTGTTTAGCACACGCTTTACATCATCATATTGTGACTGCTGTCCAGTTGGCGTTATATCCCCATTCATAATAAGCGCTCTAGAAAGTGGTGTCACTTTGTCCATATCTTTTAATACGTGATCAAAATCCCCTAAATCCCCTTGAATGTCACTAATAACATTAAAAGTTGTAGCTGATTTTCGAACTTGCTCTTTCCCTTCTGCATACACTGAAAACGTCGGCAATAATGCCGCCATAACTGCTAACGAAGCAACTGTCTTTTTCATACAAATTCTCCCCCTAATAATAGAATGTACAAACTGACATGTTCTGCTTTCTCTTAGATGCTTGTCCAATTCACATTATAGGGAGGGATTGTAAAGGTTGATTGGGTAAAAAATTAAGAGTTTTTTAAGGGGTTTTGTCTTTTTTACACGTCTTATATAACAATTCGTACTAATTTTTCTATTAACCTATTAATGTTAACTGAATGTAAAATTATGCGAAAAATCACTTAATTCAATGCGTTGTATTTTAATTTGCTTTACATCATTGTAACAAGAAGAATAAGATGGCCTAAACGGTCACCTATAGGTAAAGTGACCATCATTTCAATAAAGCACTTTACCCCTTCAAATTTTCTTCATTTAATCCGAACAACTCTTGTAAAATAAACCGTCCATCTTTTCTTATCAGTACATCATCAAACCAAATTTCACCGCCGCCATACTCTGGCCTTTGAATGTTTACTAAATCCCAATGTATCGCTGATTTATTCCCGTTGTCTGCACCTTGTAGCGAATCTCCAATTGCTATATGATAACTACCGTTTATTTTTTCATCAAATAACGTATTATTCATCGGGTGTAATATATAGGGATTAAACGCCAGTGCAAATTCTCCAATATATCTTGCTCCCTCATCCGTATCAAGAATTCGATTTATTCGTTCTGTATCATTTGCATATGCCTCTATTATTTTCCCATGCTTCATATGTAACTTTATATTTCGAAATGCATAACCTTGTTGAACAGATACTGTGTTACATGTTATTACTCCATTTACAGAATCTTTGACAGGTGCTGTATATATTTCGCCATCCGGAATATTATCCGTGCCATCCCCCTTTAAAACGCCTATTCCTTCAATGGAAAACTCCAAATCCGTTCCTTCTCCAATAATCCTCACTCGTTTTGTCTTTTCCATTAATTCTTTTAATGGCTCCATTGCTTTGGACATTTTATTATAATCTAGCGTACATACATCAAAATAAAATTTTTCATAAGCCTCAGTACTCATATTCGCTTCTTGTGCAGATGCTGCATTCGGAATTCGCGTTGTCACCCATCTCGTTTTATACACTGCTTCACTATGCGCTTTTCCAAATACCTTTTGATATAATTTCATTTTTTCTGCTGGTACATCTGCTAATTCATATGCATTTCTAGGGCTTCGGAGATTAATATACACTTGCATCTTACTTAATCGGTAACACTCCCCATCTGCTAACAACTTAAATTGTTCTTCAGATCCTGACAAAATTAATTGCCTCGTTACAGACACATCGCGCATTGATACATGCGCATATCCACCTGCTTTTTCTACGGACTTAATAATTTCACGAACGACTGCGGGATCTATTTCTGTAACACTTTGGATCAACACTTGATCACCAGGCTGTACTTTCGTAGAATGATTGACTAGTATATCTGCTAATTTCGATAATCTCTGCTTCACTACACCTCTCACCCTTTCATTCCCATTTCAAAAACTGAAAAAAGAGAACTACTCTTCAAGTACTTCTCTCTTTCATCCAAACGATAAATATAAAATAAATTATTAAAAATATACTATATAAACTCCATAACGTAGGTATTGCAGCTACACTTAAATAAAGAGTTCCTAGTAACAAGCAATCTTAAAAGTTTTTTTGTTTAAAAGCGATGTTTTTTTGCCATCGGTTCTATATATGTATTTAATATCCACATTAATACTTTCCATACCTTTTGTTGGCTAGGTGGTAGATGATCGTTATATACATAACTGTATTCAATCTCCTGTGTTGCACCACGATTTCGTTTGAACTCTCCAGCCCCAGCACTACAATGACAAATTAAATTCTTTTCGATAGAATCCATTGTAATAAGGAGGGAAAGTATACGGTATAAACCTTGTTGCTGGTCAGAGTTTGTATTATAGCCAAGGATCGGCGTTGTCATAACTCCATCCCGAATAAAATAAGCAATAACACCATCAATTGTATCCCCTTTTTTTATGGCCTTTATCTCAAATAAACGATGCTGAAGTGCATTCCATAAATAAGCGGGTGTAAACATTGGGTTATGGGCGGAATATTTTTCGATATATAGTTGGTTGTATAGCTGGGAAATTTGTAAAATATCCTCCTTTGTTAATTCTTCATTCGTAATGATTTTATAATTGCTTTTCTCTAATAAGCTTTTATCGTTTAATAAGTCTTTTCGTTTTTTTCGATTCATTTTTTTATAGTGTTTCGGATCAAATAAGTATATAGAACGAGACATAATTTTCTTGTAACCTACTGTAGATAGTGCTTCTGTCGTTACAGGATATAATTCGTTATTTAAAGAGCGAAATAGAATTGTATGCTCTGGAAATTTCTCAACAAATAGATTTGTTATTTGTTCGATTTGTTGTTCGTTGATAGAGTGATAAAGGTTTGTTGAAAGCATCCAATTATTTACGACAATTACTTTATTAATATTCGTTCGTCGTAGCCAACTTCCCATAAGATGAATCGGATAGGTTAATAGCTTCTCTAGCCATGGTTTTTTCAACTCCCATAGCTCTTCTAACGCATAAGATACGTAATGTGTATAAGGAGAACATACATATGAATTTTCGAACTCTGCGTTATTAAGAGTAACTGGCAAGATGAGATCATCGATTTCTAATAGAAAGAGCTCCGTGTTAACATTTTCAATACATGCTGTCACGCCCTTTTGAAAAAGAGGCAGGAAACTATCTCGCACATATGCCCCATCTTTTTTGGATTCCCAATCAATGCTATGCAAGGAATGAACATCATGTAACTGAATCATTTATGCTCACCACGCCTTACAAGACTCTCTATTCTTTTTAATTTTTTATCATTTACTTGAATATCGTAATGTGAAAAGGAGAACTGTGGTATCGCACACTTTTTAGTAGACCATAGTGTATGTAACTCTTTCATTACATTTGATTGACATAATTCCAGATTTTCAGGTAGTGCTTTAAGTTTAATTTCAATTTTGTCTACGCTTTGTTGTATTACTTTAAATTCTTGAATGTCACTAGATGCAAACAAAATTGCTCTTCTAATGAAATCTGGAAAAATAGATATTTCTTTATTATCCAATTCACTTATTCCAATAAATATATCGTCACATCGACCATCAATTCGTTCTAACGCTAAGAAAGGTGAACCACAGCTGCACGGCGTTTTTTTCTCAATTAATATGTCATTGAGACGATAGCGTATAATCGGCTGTGTTTTCCTCATGAAATCAGTAATAATAGGAACGAATATCCCCTTCTCTTGATCTAAGTATTCTTTTTCAATATGAACGAGATCTTCATTAATGTGTAACGTCCCCTCCTTGCAGGTGGTAGCAAGAAAACCTTCTGTACATTGGTAAACTTGGTGTACTGTCTGCTTAAAAGTTGCACAAATAAACTCTCTATCAATATCTTCAAGCACTTCTGCTACAGAGATAATTTTTTGTGGACAAATCGTAATGAGTCCTTCTTGCTGCCAGTAAGCGATTTTCCGTAACATAGACGGAGGTGCAATTAAAATAGATGGCTGTATTTCATTTAATCGCGTGATATGCTGCTGAAAAGAGTCTAGTAAATCAAAAAAATGAAATGAGATTCGCTTATTTTTTGTCGCTTCGTATAAATTGCTATTTGCACGTAAGAAAAAAGCAATCGTGTGTTTATGTAAAATGCTAGAAGGAAGCACCTTTCCAATAATCGAGCCAGCCCACAACGTTTGTTCTTCCTCAGAAACGAGAAAAACCCCACGATTCCCACTAGTTCCTGATGATAAACCGACAGTTATATTACGAATGGTTGGGGAGAAATTCCGGGTCTTTTCTGCTTCAAATGCTACATGAAACGCTTCTTCCTTTGAAATATGGGCTGTATTTAATGTATCAAAATGTTCCATCATTACTTCTTTATCAATAATAGGGAGTGCAGACAAATCCCCCTTTTGAATTTCATTTAAAAAAGGCGTATATAACTGGCGATAAAACGGAGACGCCTCTATCGTGAACAAAAGATGTTTTTCTATTTGTTGTTTATGAAACTGTTCCAACTGTTTACGATTTGAAAATCTCGAGCCATATTTTGTTTTCAAGTATTGCTTGAGAATTCGTAGTTTATTCATAGTACACCCCTGCTTTAATTTTATCCCATGTATGTTCACAATGAGTTGGTACAATTTCAATCTCAGGTGATGTTTGTGATAAATGGTGTAACTTCTCAATATTCTTTCGGTAAGATTTTGGATCGCTAGTTAAAAGGTTGGCAACCTTACTAGGAAATACAAGGTTTTGATACGTTTTACTTAGCCACACTGCGTCTGCACAAAGAAAAACAATTTTATTACTCTGCAAATGGACGAATATACCAAATTGACCAATTGCATGTCCTGTTAAGTCAACAGCAAATAATGAGCCATCATCAAATACATCATACCCCTCTTCAAACTTTCCATATGTAGAAGGTAAGTTTTGCGGTGGAGTTTGATCAATGAATGACATCCTTTTCTCTAAATCCATCGGCAGTGTATCTTTTAGACACCCTTTTAATAGAGCACCAAATTTACTTCTCTTTTTAATATCCTCATAAGCTTTTGCGAAGGTTAATATTTTCGCTTTTGGAAAGTCAGGTAAACCAGCTGTATGATCGCCATGAAAATGAGATAGAATAATATATTTAATTTCTTCTGGCTGAATACCATCAAGAAGAAGTTGCTCTTTAATAGATTGCTCTTCCGTGAAATGAACAGGCGTAAGTTTTGCATATACAGAGTAAGGGAATTTTTTTGTCGCCTCTTTAAAATGTCCCGCATATCCAGTATCAAATAAAATATATCCTAATACTGGATGCTCGAGTAACCCTACTGTAGCAGGAAAGCATATTTGTTTCCAACTGCCCTTGGAGTATGCAATTTTTTCTGGATGTGTGCAATATCCTGTATCATATAGCTTTAAAGATTTGATTTTCATTGTATTTTCCACCAGTCTACAAATTTTGTAATTCCTTCTTCTATACTAATCTTTGGAGCATATCCTAGTTCTTCTTTAGCTTTATCAATATTTAATGTCTGGCTTTTTGAAAGGACACTAACAGTATATTTTGTGAGAATAGGTTCTTTTCCGAATAAAATAGTTTTTGAGATTCCTTCTAGTATAGCAGCTAGTGAAAAAGCGGTTTTGTAGGAAATTTTTTTATATTTTACTTCCTTATCAAGACGCTTCATTACATTTTCTATAACCTCATATAAATTTACACGCTCGTCATTTGTTATATTGTACTTTTGCCCTAATGTATGTTTTGGGGAATGCATACAAAGAAGTAAAGCATCTACAACATTCTCAACATACGTAATATCAACAAGAACATCTTCAGTACCAATTCTCGGTAAAGCACCCTTTTCACATACTTTAATCAGACGCGGAAGAATCGCATTATCTCCTGGTCCGAATAAAGCGCGCGGGCGTATTGTGATAACTGGTAAACCATGCGCGAAAGCTTGATCAATAGCTTGTTCAGCCATGTGCTTCGTTGTTGCATAATGATTTACAAATGTATCAGGAAGTTTCGCGTTTTCAACTACATTTTGTCGCTCATCATAATAGAAATAAATACTTGGTGTTGATACGTGGATCAGGCGTTTTATACCGTACTTTTGACATCCCTCGATAATATGTTTCGTTCCTAACACATTCGCATTATAAAAATCTTCATATTTACCCCAAGGGGAAGAAAGTGCGCCGCTATGAAAGATGTAATCTTTACCTTTACAAACTTGTAGCACACGATCCCTGTCTTCAAGAGGACAATGAACAAACTCAATTCCATTTTGTTCTAATACCTTACCAATTGTTTTATTTCTCCCCGTTGCCGTTACTTCATGGCCCATATTTTTCAGTCGAAAGGCGAGTTTTTGTCCTAGAAAACCCGTTCCACCAGTTACTAGCATTTTCATAAATCTTCACCATCCCACGATATGTCATATGTTGTTTGCTCTAAAATAGTCCGTTCATTTTTATAACTTTCACGCCACAATTTATACATGCTAAAAAACTGATAAAAAAATGGTTTCCAATCATTGTGACGATAAACGATATCTGGATAAGAGCATAAAACTTTTAACCATCGCTTACGTTTTTGTTTACTTTTTAAATAAGGAGATCCATATAAAAGCATCGCTAACCGAATTGCACACTCCGAATTTTGTTTTGGAATGAGTGTATTTTTTACCATTTCATGAAAGAAGGCCGGCAATATTTCCTCATCGAATAAATGTAATCCACTTGTAGTACGTGGATTACATTCAATCGGAATCACATCTCCATCCTCTGTAACGATAAAATCAAAAGCAATTTGTCCTGAGAAATTTAGCTCTTTTACAATATGTCTCACAAACTGATCAATTTTAGGTTGATTCATATGCTGAAACGCAATGGTAGCACCTAAGCCTGCCGTAAATTCCGTTTTATACGTAGCGTGAGCTAATACTTCCCCAGATTGTGCGATACTGTAAGAACAATGCTGCGTTCCTCGTATAAACTCTTGCATAATATAATTTGACTTATCTATCATGCTTTCTTTTAGAGCATCCTCTTTTGTAATAAATTCCACTTTATCAGAAAACCGGGAAAAAATCGGTTTTCGTACAAAAGGAGTATGAGCTGGCGTTTTATGCATCATTGAACGTATCGCTTCTTCATCATCTATTCTATATGTTGCAGGTACTTGCCACCCTAAATTCGCTACGAACTGAATAAATTCCCACTTATTATGCAGTAATGATAGCTTTTGAAAATCATCTACTAATACATGGCAAAATGCGCTTAATTCTTCTCTATATTTAGATATATAAAACACTTCTTCACAAGTAGGAATAAGCAAATCCACATTGTGACGTTTAATAATGGATAGTAGCGCACGGATACTTTCTTTTGTTTTCCACTTTGGAGAAGGAATTTCATAAAAGTAATCCGTACTCTTTGAAACTTTACTTAATGGATACGGAATACTATCTGCAATAATAACGGTATGTCCAGCGTTATGAAACAGTCTGCATACATGCAGAGTTGCTGGTGCACGTGCCCCTGTAATTAATACTGTTTTCTTAGTATTCAAGAAGGATGCCCCCGATTGAAAGTCCTGCAGAAGTACCTAATAGTAGTATTTTATTTCCACGTTGCACTTTCTTTTGCTTAATGGCTTCAAAAAGAGCGATTGGAATAGATGCGGAAATCATATTACCGTAGTCTTCAAAAATGGTCATAAAGCGCTCCTCATCTACCCCTAATTTTTTACGAATAAGTCTCATAGCTGGTCCACTCGCTTGGTGAGGAACAATTAAATCAATATCGGCTAGAGAATAACCAGTATCCATAAGGAGCTTGTCGATAAACTTCATTAAATACTTAGAAGATAGTTTAAAAATGGCTCTTCCATTCATATCGAACAAGAAGTCTTCTTTTCGTTCCTCACTATACTCCCTAGGATGAATCATCGTTCCACCGCCACGAATTTCTGATAAATGCGCACCAGAGCTATATGTTTCCATATGGGAAGCAATAATAGAAGATGAATGATCGCCTTTTGTTATGACAACAGCTGCCGCACCGTCACCGAATAAAATACTGCTTTCATTTTGTCCCCAATTTAATCCAACAGAAGAAATTTCAGAAGAAATAATAACAACATTTTTGTATCTCCCGCATTCAATTGCGTATGAAATTGTATCAAGTGCTGTTATGAAACTTAAACATGTTGAATTGATATCAAAACATGGAATACCAGAATGCTGTAGCCCGAGCTGTTCTTGAATAAGTGATGCAGTAGAAGGAATCGCTTGTTGAATCGTTCCACTTCCGCAAATAATACAATCGATATCATCCCAAGTTAACTTCGCATCTTCTACAGCTTTTTTTGCAGCTTCTGCCCCCATATAAGAAGACGTTTCCCCATCAACAAAATATCTTGTTTTCACCCCAGCTTTTTTTAATGTCCAGCCTTCTGGTACATGTAGCATGCGATCTATTTCAAAAGATTCTACCTTTCGTTTTGGAAGATATGTGCCAATCCCTTTTATACTAATATATCTTTTCATTCTCTATCGCCTCTTAATCTTTTTATAAATTTAAAAATCCTTTACATCTAAACATTGCTGTGGATACATACAGAAAGTCTTTTTATAACATTCTGCTATCCCCTTATGTACTTCTAATCCTATTTTTCTTCAAAAAAGAGCAAGCTCTCTACTTGAGAACTTGCTCTTTTTGCATGAGAATTCTTCAAATACATACTCTAGAAAAAAACTTTTATATCAATTTAATTATATTATAACAATTATCCGAAAATATTTAATAGTATTTTTTGTAAATAAAAGTGAAAATGTAGTATAAATTTACGTGAGATGGTAGTTTATTGAGCAGCAAATATACACATATGGAGTGTACATACAACTCATTTCAACATCTTCTTTTCCCTTTTTGTTTCCACAAAAAAATGATTTCTATAATTAAATTGGCGGAGCTTTAAGTGATACTGCAAAAGACAAATATATTTACCATCACTAAACTTGATTTCCTTTTCTTTCATAAATACATCACTATGCCCTATAATACTTTCCATTCCTGCGATTTATATCTTCCGCTCCATACAGAGCCCTCTTTGGATTTATAATAATCAGAAAAACTGCAACTACTAAATAAAAAATCGCGTTATACATAATTAAATCGATTAAGTTTCCTTTTATAATACCAATAAAGAAATTAAAAAATTGATGAATGATGATTGGGATAATTAAATTCTGATTTAAATTATAAAATGCAGTCATGACGATTTTTATAGATATGATAGAGATCATAAAAAATAGAATATATTTAATTAGGTCCATGCCTACAAATCCTGTAGTAAACCAAATAGGTAGATGCCACATCCCCCACCAAAACCCTATAATTAGCGAAGCTTTTAGTGGTGAATGCCTCTTTTGAAGCTCAATTTGTGCAAAGCCTCTCCATCCTAGTTCTTCTCCTAATGGCCCCGCAAGAAAGTTTTTAGCAAAGAAATAGATTAGCATTCCCCATGAAGTGACAGTGAAAATAGAATCTACTTCACTATTTTTAGACACGACAAACAAAATCATTAAAAATATGAAAGTTTGAATCATACTCACAATAAGAATTATAGAAACTTTAAGTTTATTCTTGAACTTGTCTTTTACAAACTGTATAAAGCTCTGCCCTGGATAGATTTTTTTAAATAACACGGCAAAAGCAAAAGTTGAGGACCAAGACGATATACAAAACATTACATCAAAAACCCATGCTGGGAATCCTAGCATACTTATAGCTCCTACAAGCAAAAAAAGTGGCAGAAAAATGATATTGGTTAGTACAATAAAACTCGCTACTGGTTTTTTTAGTTTCTTTTCCCTATTCATGCGCAATCCCCATTTCAAACTAAGTATTTCGTAAACATAATAGTATTTATATTTACAGATACTCTCAGCTTAAACCTGGGGGTTACTCACAGGTCAATACATGTCAGCATTATTTTACAGGCGCATAAATTTCTAAAAATATACGCTCAAGTCCCTCTTCATATGTGGTAAGTAATATATTTATATACACTAGCCCCAAAAGTTCATGTCCTTGTTCTATTGCTGCTTTTCTTAAACTGGATTCCACATTATGATCAATACTTTTCCCACCAGTTGCCCATCTTCCATCTTCAATAACTGTATAAATACATTTTGGATGCGATAGAATTTCCCCTTCTAATTCTTTATCAAAGTCCTCTATCTTTCTTACAATTATAAATTTATCTTCTATAATACCTTCTTCGTTGAAATTTATAACTCTTCGTAAAGATGTTAAAGTAACTGCTTTTTTTAAACTATCCGTATTCTTTTTCAAAGATTCATATTCATCATACGCAGTAAAATGCTCTATTTCTCCGTTTACTTCTAAAGGTTTCATTTCTTTTATTACGTATTTCCCTAAAAATTTCTTTATTTTTTCACAATCTTCTTGTACATTTTGAACCTTTTTTAAAAGAAGCTTTTTATATTCTATCTCCTCTAAAACTTCTTGTTCTTTCTCTTCCAACAATGATTTTATTCCCTCTATACTCTTACTTTTTCTTAATTCCTGAATTTTTTTTATTTCGATATCCATTTCCCTATAGAAATTAACCGTTGTTATATCATATATATCAAAATGATTATATTTTCTATACCCATTCTCGATATTTTGCTTCGGCTTGACCAAATCTTTCTCCTCATAAAACTTCAAAGTATCTCTAGATACATCTAAAAATTTAGCAACTTGTCCAATTGTATACATTACGTTCTCCTTTATCATTGCTACTTCATCTTTTACATTCATACTGCATATTCTGTGAACTATCGAATTCTCCTTCCAACAGTCATATCTTTTTTCATAAAAAAAGACACAGAGATTTCTCCCCATGCCTACTAATTCCTACTTCTTCACCGCATGCACATAATGCACCGTCTCAAAAGCTTTTAAATAATCGTTTCGTCCTTCGAAATATAATTTATTTATGTCTTCTGGTGATAAATGCTCATAAATGAGTAAGCCCGCGTTCTCTAACAGTGCTTCCATTTCCGTATAAGAAAAACACGATTTCATCGTTTCCCCGCCTACTGCAGCCATTTTTACCATATTTTCAACTCGATTGGACAATCCTTTTTCCGTAAATAAGTTTTCATCCGGATAATCGAATACGATAGAGCTCCCCTCTGGAACCATCTCGAATAAATTTTCTATTAAACTAGAAAGCTCCTCCTTCGTTAAATAGTACGTAACACCTAATAGGCTAAAGAAAGTCTTTTTATTTTCAAATCCTTCATTTACTAATTTTTGCTTCGAGAAATCTTTAGTAAAATCCATCGAAATAAAATGAAGGTTGTTTGGAATTTCATACTCTATTTCTTTCACTCTTTGTATTTTAAACGCTTGCGTATAAGGGTGATCCACTTCAAATATTTCAATTTTATTTTCTAATTCTCGATGTCTAAAACTAAATGTGTCTAAGCCCGCACCGAGTATGATGTATTGCTTTGCGCCTAATGCAATTTCATGTAGTAATACTCTTTCACAATATGCTGCGCGTGCCAAAGGTGTTGGTGATAACTGTACTTGTGTAATCCATTTTAATATTTCTTGTGGATTATTTTGAAACTTTTGTGCAATGTCTGTATTGAAAAAATGTATTCCTTGAACCATATTCGTTTCAATATCATTACGTTCTTTTTGTGGAATAAAATCTTTAGCTACATAATCATCAAAGATTTTAGGACAATCAAATTCACTATGATATGCCCTGCTGAAAGCTGATACTAACGACGTTACACTTGCTTCACCTTTTTTCATGCACATACACTCCTTCATTTTCACAACAAAAATAGGGTTCCCCTGGCCAGGAGAACCCTATTATACACTTTATTTTTATATTGGTAAATTATAGCATAAATAAGTTTTTTTGTCAAGTTTTCAGCCTACTATCACTCCAATTCTTTGTATATTCTCTGGCAGGAAAATTGTCGATTCACACCGAATACCCCAAATGATAACAATACATATGGAGGCCAATATGAAACGATTAGTGATCATTACCGTAGGAAAAACACACAGCGGAAAAACTACATTTGCTAAAGAACTAGAAAAAAAGTTACCCCACTCTTTCGTTATGGATCAAGATAACCAAGCTGAATTCATTAACACGCATTATGAAAAATTACAGCCGGACGAAGGCCCAAATACATTTAAGCACGGTCTTTCGAAATTCATTGTTGATTATGCAAAAGAACATACAAATTTACACCTTATTATTTGCAACTCAAATAGAAGCCGAAACGGCCGGATGTATTTGCTAAATAAATTATTTCAGATAGAGAAATACGTACGCATACTCGTTCACTTTGACATTCCAGATGATGTACTTTACGAGAGAGTGGCTCGAAGCACGCGAAGTACCAATATTTTTAGAGGTAGTTATTCTAGTTTCAAAGAAGTTCTGAATCGCCAACAGGCCGAGTCACTTCACGAAGATGTCGTAGATCCTATAGAAAACGAAGCTGACTATTTGTTTGTAATTCGTAATAGCAAAGATGTAAACTCTATTATCGAAGAAATTATTCATCTAGCTAAAGATTTGTCCCCTACTCCAAAATAAGAGAATTTCATAATTACATAATCATAGATTATTATGCAAATACTTCCTCTAAGCGCCGAACATGGTATATAATGATAAGATAATCTACTTCTATATGCTCAACTCTACACAAAACAACTCATGCATATGAAAGAAAAGAGGTACAAAAATATGAAAACAAAACAAACAATCGCTGCGTCTACACTAGCTTTAGCAATGATTGCTGGCGCAAACTCTGCTCATGCGGAAGTAACTGATGCTACTCCTCAGCAAAGTACGGGAGATCGATTAGCTGAACTTAAGCAACATAGACAAGAGTTAGATGCGAAATTGCAGCAACACAAAGAAAACGTGGATCAAACATTGAATGAACTTAACCAAGTTAAGGAAAATGTTGATACGAAGGTTAATGAACTACATGAGCGTAAACAAGTTGCTGATGAAAAAATTAACGAAATGAAACAACGTAAACAAGAGTTAGATGCAAAACTTCAGCAAGACAAACAAATTGCCGAAGATAAAATCGCTGAAATTAAAGAGCATAAAAAACAAGTAGAAGACAAAGTTGCTGAAGTTAAAGAACATAAGCAAAATATCGATAATAAGGTTAATGAAATTAAAGAACATAAACAAACTGTCGATGAAAAAGTGAATGAAATTAAGCAACATAAAGAGAACATTGATCAAAAGGTTAATGAACTTAAGGAAGTTAAAAAACAAGTAGATGAAAAATTAGCTGAGTTAAAGAAAGCAAAACAAACTGCTGAGGACAAACTTGCTGAGCTAAAAGAAAATAAGCCGAATACTGGGAACACGTTAGAGGAACTTAAGAAAATTAAAGGCAATTTAGATAGTCTTTCCGCTAACTTAGAACTAGCTAAACAAGATGTAAAAAACAAACTAGCTGAATTACAAAAAGCTAGAGAAGATTTACTAAATAAAATTAACGAAATAAAACAAGCGAAACAAACTGTTTCAGACGATTTAACAAAGAAAAAACAAGACTTAGATATTAAAATCAACGACTTTAAACATACTGAGAAAAAAATTGATGACAAATTAGCTGAGGTACATACAACGAAGCAAAATGTAGATAACAAAATTAATGAAGTATCTCAATCGAAACAAACTGAAACAAAGACTGGTACTACAAATGCAAACAACAATGCTAGAGAACTTCCTAACGCTGGTAGTGAGCAATCAAATAATATGGCTTTAGGTATGTTATCTGTATTAGGTGGCGTTTTATTAGTAACACGAAATAAAATTAAAGCGTTATTCTCAAAATAAAGCACTTATACAAAAGACAACCGCACACTTGTGCGATTGTCTTTTTTCTTTATATTAACTTCCCATCTCGAAGTGTCAATATACGATCACATACATCAAGCATTCTTTCATCATGCGTAATCATAATTGCTGCTTTTTGACTTTCTTTCACTTCACGTTTCATCATTTCTACAACTTCACGTGCGCGTTTTGAGTCTAAGCTTGCAGTTGGTTCATCCGCTAATATTAAATCCGGGTTGTTCATGAACGCGCGAGCGATTGCTACCCTTTGTTTTTCCCCGCCAGATAGTTGATTTGGATAATGACTTTTTCTTTCTCCTAATCCAAATGCCGCTAATAAATGATCCGCACGCTTTTCTGAGTCTTGTTTACTTTCTTTTTTTAGCTTTGCAATGTAAAGCAATTGTTCCTTCACATTTAAATATGGAACGAGATTTGCGAACTGGAAAATGAAGCCGATTTTTTTCAAACGAATATCTGTCATTTCCTTTTCTGATAACTGCGTAATATTTTGCTCACGAATGTAAATATCCCCTTTTGACGGTGATAATAAAGCACCCGCGATTGATAATAATGTACTTTTCCCTGATCCAGAAGGACCAACGATTCCGATAAACTCTCCAGCTTTCACATCAAGCGACATCGGATGAAGGGCTGTTACTTCCGTATTCCCTTCTCCGTACACTTTACTTACTTTATCTAATTTCAATAATGAAGTCATTACATCCCGCCTCCAATTGCTTCTAATGCATCAACTTTTAATACTTGGTATAACGAAATAAGTGTTCCTAAAATACTAATTACGATAAAGATTGCTGCGTATTGTGCAATCATCGGTGTGGTTAATAAGAACGGCATACCCGCTGGTAAAATTTGTTCTAATCCTTGTACAAGAACAATACTAATTACCATCGCAACGACTGATAAGAATAACGCCTGCACGACTAAGCTATTTGCTAAATAAGAATTCTTTGTACCGATTGCTTTTAATACACCTAATTGCTGTGTTTTTTGCAGTGTAATGACGTAGAAGAATACACCGATTAGTAACGCAGCGATAACAAGTAAGAATGCAATGATCATCGTTAATGTTCCTTGCTCTTCTTTAAATCCTGGAATACTTTGCAGTACTTCTTTTTTGTCGATAACATGTGCATTTTTAATTTCTTTATCTGTATTCAGTGCAATTGCACTATAATCTTTTTGGTTTGGTTGTGAGATAGCGCTCCATACATCTTCATTTACATATACAACTGGTGTATGGCTAAACATTTGGTCTTTCGTAAATCCAACGATTGTAAATTCTTTCTTTGAAACAGGGTCGATAATTGTATCGCCAATATCGATTCCTTTTTCTTTAATTGATTCATCAGCAACCATTTCGTTATTTGCTGTACTTAATTTCTCACCTTTTACAATTTTCGGTTCTAAAAATGAATCACGTTCACTTGAGAAAATAGCAACATCCACTTTTTTCGAACTATCTTTCTTTTCATACGTCGAAACTTTCACACGAAACGGAACGGCCTCTTTCTCGCCTACTTGATTTACTACGTTATCTACATCGTCTTTCTTAATTTGTGAACGAAGTAATTTATTTTCCGCATCATCTGCTAAAACGAACTTATTTGCCTCCATATTTTGAATCGATGAAGCATTATCATATGATAGTCCATTTGCTAATCCTGAAATCACAAGGACTAAAAATGATAATAACACCATAATCAATCCGATTAATCCGTATCTTAATTTTGATTGTTTTAATTCACGCAGAGCTAAAAACATTTCGCTCGCTCCTTCCTCTTTCTTTCTATGCACTTATCATAAAAAAGAAATATGAACGGAATATGAACAGAAGATTACAGAGGAGAAGATTTAATTTTCGGAAAGTATTGAAAATAATCAGAATCCTTGATACAATTCAGTCAAATAATCTTGACCGAGTAATTTTATTTGAGGAGTTGATCATGTTGAAGCCCATGTTAACACTAACGACTTATAGCCAACTAAAAGCAATAAGCGATCCACTACGTGTCGAAATGATGATGCGTCTATGCGAACGTCCCTATACAGGACAACTACTATCTGAGAAATTCGGCATTTCAAGGGCGAAAATTCATTATCATTTAAAAGAATTAGAGAAGAATGGTTTTATAGAAATCGTTTATACAGAAGAGAAAAATGGTATCATTCAAAAATTTTATCAATCTGTCGCTAAAGGCTTCACCCCTGCCGCAGATCTATTACCTCATTTAGGAATGTTAAGCGAATCAGGTCGCCAAATCTTTTTACAAATGACAGAAAGAACGAAAAGCCATATTCTCGCTGCACCAGAAGAAGCTTTTACATTACGAAAAGTAAGCGAAGACCCAGCTGAGTGGAATTACGTTTCATCTTGCTGGGAGTTTGATGCTACGCCAGAACAATTTCAAGTGTGGGTGAAAAAGTTTTATGAATTAATGGCTGAATTAAATGAAATCACAAAAGACGCAGAGAACGATTCAAATAGTAAATCGTATTACATTTCTACTACTGCACTGCAAATCGATGAGCGATCAATGCAACGCTATGTGAAAAAAGAGGAAAAATCGTAATACGATTTTTTTTACACCAACGGTCAATTTTATTTTACCGAATAAATTTTTTATAAAGGAGTAGATTAAATGGATATATTGAAAAACCGGAATTTCCTCTTATTGTTTTTAGGGAGAATTTTTACAAACATAGGAGATAGTTTGTATTATGTAGCCGCGATGTGGCTCGTATATGAGCTGAGTGGTAATCCTTTTTATTCTGGATTAGCAGGTTTTCTTACGTTATTACCTTCTGCACTTCAATTTTTTACCGGTCCATTCGTTGATAGATGGTCAATTAAAAGCACCCTCGTCATCACACAAATTCTGCAATGCATCCTTATATTAATCATTCCTATTACACACTACTTCGATCTATTAACAGTTCAACTACTACTTATCATCATGCCCATCGTAGCCTTTATCGAACAATTCGCCTATCCCGCGCAATCAAAAGCTTTACCACTTCTACTGCATAAAACACAATTATTAAAAGGAAATTCACTCTTTTCATTTGCGTATCAAGGCATTGACTTAATTTGTACGACGCTTTCTGGCATATTAGTAGCACTACTTGGTGCCATTACTTTATATGTGGTCGATTCCTTAACATTCGCGATTACTGCCCTGTTGTTCTTTTCATTAAAAATGCCAAAGCAAGCAGAAACCAATACATCACTTTCAACTAAACAATATTTCTCTGATTTAAAAGAAGGTTTTTCGATCGTCTTCCGTTCATTAATGGGCGTATTCTTAATCGGTTCGGTTGTCGCTAATTTTTCTATCGGTATGACGATGGCAATACTCCCTTCTTTCGCTGATTCTTTAGGAGGCGTGAAATCATATGGCTTCTTCCTAGCTGCTATATCAGCAGGTAGTCTCATCGGTGCATTATTCAGTTCATGGGTTGGCAAACGTAATGTTGGCCGTGTCTCTATTATTAGCTTTGCAGCCGGTGCTATCTTTTGGTTTCTCTCTACGATCGTACCGTTTCAATGGCTGTCTATTCTCTTATTCGGTCTAGCTTGGATTCCAATTGGTGCGACCAACATATTATTTGCAACAATTAGCCAAATTGTAATTCCAAATCAATATATTGGACGGATCAATTCAGTCATGCGAAGTATGGGCACAATTGCTATGCCGTTCGGTTCTTTAATTGGCGGATACACCGCAAATGTATTTAGTAGTCAACTTATTTTCGCGCTCGCTAGCATCGGGATTTTATTCATTTCTCTCGTATGGCTACTTCATCCGAAATTACGTTCATTGCCGAAAGCTGATGAAATTACAGCGGATACTTTTGGGGTGCGGTTTAAAGAAGAGTGCGGGAAAGGTGCGGTTTTATAGCGGAACCAACATAACCCCGTTCTAAATTTGGGACGGGGTTAAACATACAGTTATTTAATTTTGGATGTAAGATACTTTACTAAAAATATAACAATAGCACCAACTAAAACGTTCAGTTAACGCTTTGATGGCCATGCCCCCTGCATTTTCCTTAATTGAATAATTTGTCCTGTATGGTAAGCATCATGAAGCATGATGTCCAGTAATTTCCCCTCTAGTGAATTTTGCTCAAGCTCTCTTTCGGAAATTGCACTTAATACCTGTCTTAAATTACGTTGAGCATCTTCAGAACGTTCAACGACTTGTTTCCATTCCATATCATCATTAGATTGCTTAGTAAGATAAAAGGTGTCATTACCGTCAAGATTATGTGTCCATTCACGGCCTTCCAAGTTTGCAGCAAGTCTCTCTTTGTAATAAATGAGATGATTAACGTTCTCCCAAATGGTATTCGTTGCATCACCAGATGGTTTCCACATAGCCTGTTCAGCTGTAAGCCCTTCTATAGCATGTTTAAACGGTGCATACCAACTCTCTTTATCGAATGTTGAATCTAGTACGTTTAATAACAAGTCAATTCGTTTCAAAGTAATTTCCTCCCTAAATAGTTAAAGTCTCAATGAAATCCTTATAACTCTGTAGAGATTCTACATGTTTAAATAAACTTCCTCCTGAGCTCACTCCACAAACTCGTCCGATTATGTAATGAAAATGACTCACATTTTTTCACTTTACACGTATACTAGAAACCAAAAAAAAGAGGCCCTTCCGAAGCAGCCTCTTCCATCTATTTCGGAAGCTCAACCTGAACGGTCGTCCCTTCCCCTTTCGTACTATACACTGAAACATTTCCATTATGCAGTTCCACAATCTTCTGCACAATCGATAATCCTAAACCACTACCTTCTACGTTTCTTGCTCTTGCTGTATCTACTTTGTAAAAACGTTCAAAAATACGATCCATTTCTTCTTGCTCCATACCGATTCCGTTGTCTGATATAGAGATCATCACACTTGATTCTAATTCTTCTACAACAAATTCAATTGTTCCACCATCGTTTGAAAACTTAATACTATTCGTGAAAACATTACTCCATACTTGATGAAGTAAGTTTTCATCACCTTGAATTGTAATATCCGGCACATCAAACTCAACAGCGATATCTTTCTCACGCCATTTCCATTCGAGCATAAAAATGACGTCTTTAATTTGTTTTTGTAAATCGAATTCTTTTATTTGTAATACTTTCTCTTCTTTATCTAAAGAAGCTAGCGTAAGTAACTGTTTACATAAACTAGACATTCGCTTACTTTCGTCCTCAATAATTTGTAAGTAATGGTTTCTTTCTTCCGCACTCATCTCTTCTGACTGTAACATTTTTGAGAACCCTTGTATGGAAGAAAGCGGCGATTGAAATTCATGAGAAACATTTGAAACGAATTCTTGTCTCATTTCATCTAGTTCCTTAATACTTTTCGTCATCTTTTGAAAGCTTGTAGATAACGTTCCTATTTCATCTTTTCGTTTTACGTCTAATTCGATTTCATATTCACCACTCGCAATTTTTTGCGTAGCCTTCGTAAATTTACGAATTGGACGCACGATATATCCTGCTGCAATCGCAATAAAAATAATACTTAATAAAACGATAAACCCAAGCAATACCGCTAAGAAAATTCGCATCTCGCCAAATTGGTTCTGAATGTCAGGACGAATAAATAAAGCGTACTGTTTATCACCGTGTTGCACTGGTACACCGACACTATTTATTAATTCATTATCGAAAAAACCTGTAATAAATAGGCGAGTCGGATATGTAGAAACGCCATTAAACGTTTCGCCATTCAATACTTTATGAACGGTATCATCACTTATTGTCGTCTTACGAAACGCATTACCGATACGTTTTCCATTCTTTTTGTCGTCGACAATATAAATTTCATATCCTAATTTCGCAATAGAATGCAAGTACGCCTCTTGATTTCCTTCACTTTGCTTTTCATATAATGACTTAACTTCTTTCGCATACGTTAAAATCTTTTCACTATTATACGGTTTCAACTTCACTTGATAATATACGTTCGTTAATAAAAAACCGATAATACTACTAAGAAGCATGATCCCAACTGTCATAAAAACAAATCTAGAATATAGTGATTTCATCTTATTTCAGCTCCAACTTATAACCGAGTCCGCGCACTGTCGTAATTTGAAAATCATCAGTTCGTTTTGAGAAACGATCTCTCAGTCGCTTCACATGAACGTCAACCGTTCGTTCATCTCCTTCAAAATCCATTCCCCATACTAATTCAATTAGCTCTTCTCTTGAAAATGTTCTTCCAGGATAACTAGCAAGTTGTGATAATAACTCAAATTCCTTTAACGGAAGTAAAATCGTTTGACCGTTACACTTCACTTCAACACCTTTACGATCAATTGTCGTTCCGTGAAGTGTAATAATGTCAGCACTCAGCATTTGATAACGACGCAATAGTGCTTTCATACGGAAAATGACTTCAGCTGGTTCAAATGGCTTTACAATATAATCGTCCGTACCAGAAATGAATCCTTTTTCTTTATCGACTAACTGATCCTTTGCTGTTAATAAAATAACAGGGATATCATGATACTTACGAATTTCTTCACATAACGTATAGCCATCAACGAACGGCATCATAATGTCTACTATCGCAAGATGAATGTTTTCCTTCTCTAATACTTCTTGCGCTACCTTCCCATCTTCCGCTTCAAAAACTTTAAACCCCTCTTTTTGTAAATGGTAATGTAGTAACTCTCTAATATGCTTATCATCATCAGCTAATAAAATATGTATCATCTTCATTAAACCCTCTCTCGTTCATCCTTCTACATCCTTACCTTAAGAAACAATTGGATTTTTTGCAAGAAAAAGAAAAACAAACCAACATTTTAAGATAAATAAAAAGAATCTATTTTGAAAAAAGATTATTCAAAATAGATTCTTACGTTTTAGTATTAAGATTATTTTAATGAAAAGTAATTTCTATGCTTTAGAAATATCAACGAATCCTTCTCCAAATACGTCACGAACATCGTGTATAGCGATGAACGCAGCCGGATCTGTAGTTTGAACAATCCGTTTTAGCTTCACTACTTCTTGCTTATTAATAACAACATAAAGAATTTCCTTCGGAGTTTTCGTGTAATAGCCATGACCTGAGTACACAGTAACCCCTCTGCCCATTAAGGTAGTTACCTTCCCGGCAATTTCATTCGGGTTATCAGAAATAATCGTAATGGCTTTCTTCGGATTTAAACCTTCAATTACAAACTCCATCACTTTCGTTGCTACATATAGCATAATAATTGTTATCATCAGTTTTTCTGCACCAATGATGAAATAAGATGAAAACGCAACAATTAAATCGAAGAACAGTAAACCATAGCTAATGCTCCATCCTAAATATTTATGCGTCATCCTTGCTAAGATAGTAGTACCTGCTGTTGTTCCGCCAACGCGAATAATAAGACCAATCCCGCATCCGATAAATATTCCACCGAAAATGGCATTTACGAGCATTTCATCAGAAGCAATCGTCCATCCTTCTGTTAAATGAAGAAATAGCGAGTTCGTAACTACAGCGATGATCGTATAAATTGTTGTGATCTTATTCAAAAATTTATAACCAGCTATTAACAATATCGCATTTAAAATTAAGTTAACTAAGCCTGGTGACCACTCAAATAAATAGTACGTAATAATCGTGATACCTGTTACCCCGCCCTCACCAAACTCGTTCGGAATAACAAACAAATTGACACCTAACGCAAAAAGAAATGCACCGATAATAATAAAAATAATGTCTGTCGTTCTTTTTTTCATACAGTACCTCACTTCTTATGTAAATATTTATTCTGTCATAAACTCTCACTATTATATCGTGGAATATTCAAATCGAACAGTGGTTTATTTTTATTTTAATATAGGATGATAAAACAACTTTATCCTATATCCACATGTAATTTAAAAAGTAAAACAACTGTATTTATTATGTACCACAAGTAAAGTTTTGATTTCACATGCAGTTGATGCTAAAAAAATGAATATGAACACTCACTCGCACAAACTTCGAATACAAAGCAAACAGGCGAAGCTATAGAATAGACTTCGCATCAAACATTTGATCCCAGAGATTTATATTCATACATTCCAGAAATAAATTTACTTATCTTTCTCCATATATTCTTTAATCTTTCGTTCTTCCCACTCTTTTCCGAATATCCCAACTGGAAAAGTTGTCAAACCATGTATAACGATACCGATCCCCCAACCTCCAAGTGGATATAAAAACCATAATTTACTTGAATCAGAGCTTATATTTATGAAAAAAAGCATTAAGTTAACTAGTATATACACCGTTAAATGAATATAAAACGCTTTTAAATTCTCCACCCTTTTTTTAGCTCGTAAATAATTCTCATCTCGCTCCATATATAAACACCTCTTTCATTATTGTATTTTTTAAATTCGCTCCGATTTAAACATCATATTCAAATCGGAAATCCCTTATTCTCAATAAAATACAAAACAAAAAAGTACCCATCAAATAATCATACACATGATCATTTGATGGATACTGCATGATACATTTGTTATTTACAGAAGTCTAATTAAGACCAAATCCAAACATCATCATTATTTTCAGCGTTGCTCTTTACCTCATGAACCTTTTCAATGTTGTCCGTTGTGTTCCAGTTAATAGAACTTCCGCCCCATCCTACATACTTCATATCAATTTTTACTTTCTCACCTGTATGAAATACTTGTCCCTTCGTTAAGAAAACATCAATAATATCTTTTTTCCCGTTTAGTGATGGATACTCAACTACAACATATGTAGTAGCACCATCTCCCTCATCTTCCATCGTTCCTATTTTTGATACTTCACCAATTACATAATCAGGAGAACCGTCTTCTTTCATATGCATGCCCAACTTGTTTGTTGTATTTTCAACTGCAGTTGCAACCATATATTCTGTAAAATTACGCATCATAGATCCAGTAGCTTTAACCTCATCCCCTACTTTCACATTTGAAAGGGTATCTATATACACACTTACAGGCTCCTCATATTGCTTAGATTTTACAACAATTACACCGTTATCTACTTCTATTACTCGTCCTTCTAACGTCGAGAAATTCGACTCAATAGAAGCCGCACTCGCTTTTGTTACTTCTAGTCCTGGTAAATTTGTTCCTGATAATGCTGCGATCCCTAAAGCACCTGCTAAAATTAATTTTTTCATACCCATTATGAAACATCTCCATTCATGATGATTTTATTTTTGATTGGATACGACCAACCTGTAACTATTATAGTTACAGGTTATACGAAATAGCAACCATCTTTCTTATGCAATGTTGCATACTGTACTTTTTAAATATACAGCAAGAGGGCTTTAATTTAATTCAAAGCTAAAATAACCTTATGACCACGGTATAAAGAAATTAAGAACTACTTTCGGTCCTAAGGTTAACGAATAGCTTTATAAAAACTCAATCAAAATCTATTCAACGAATTGAAAAATGAACCATGTCGAATTTTATTTTCATAAAATTCAAATTTCAAGGAGGTTTTACAAAATATTACACAGAATTATTCGTATATCGTAATATAATTGGTAATTTTTTACGATTCATTTCATTTTATCTACCACGTTTAGACAAAATGAAAAAACATAACAAAAGGAGAGATATAGATTGAAAAGAAAAATTAGTACAGCTGTTGTAGGTTTATCGGTATTTAGCTTCGGTCTTTTTGGTGTAAATATTGGGGATGGCGGCGTTGTAAAAGCTGAGCACGGTGAAACTTTTGCTCCGAAATTAGAAAGCCATGGGGACCACGGTGGCGCTCCTTCTTATGATCATGGCAGACCTCCTATTTCATCATACAATAAAGGGGACACTTGGGCTCCTTCTTATACAAATACTCATGGAGAAGGAATGGCTCCTAAACAAGAGAGTCACGCTGACTTCTTTGCTCCTAAGCTTGAGGGACATGGTGATTTCCCTGCTCCTAAACTAGAGACACATGCTGATTTAAGCTCGAAATTAGATTCACATGGCGACACTTGGGCCCCTTCTTATAATAGAGGCGACGGTGGCGCTCCTTCTTATACAAATACTCATGGAGAAGGAATGGCTCCTAAACAAGAGAGTCACGCTGACTTCTTTGCTCCTACGTTAGAAGCGCATGGTAATACTGGCGCTCCTGCTTTAAATGTTGGTGATACGCCGACTCCGAAACTTGAGAGCCATGCTGATACTCCTGCTCCGAAACTTGAAGGACATGGCGATTTTCCTGCTCCAAAATTAGATGCTCATGGGGATACTCCTGCTCCGAAGCTTGAAGGGCACGAACATTTCCCTACTCCTAAACAAGAAGCTCACGGTGAGACTATTTAACACAAAAATCCTAGCTACTGTAGCTAGGATTTTTACCTTCTTACCCTATTCACACCTCATGCCTACTTTCTCAACTTTTATTTTAGCATTGTGTATGTGACATCATTGTATTAAGATTCTATAGTCAATTGTGTCCTTTTCTTCATAAAAACACAAGGATTGACAGGTTTTACAAGCTTTGAAAATTCAGAATATTGTTTATCAAGAAAAAATTCCATATAATTACTTTTTAATATGTTACCATTATAGTTACAATTATATAGAAAAATATACAAGGGGGCTAATATGAACATTTCATTAACGGGACATACTTATACAACAAAACATTTAGAAGCTTGGTACCATGCAATCTTAACGCAAAACGTTAAGGAAGCACAAATTCAGTTTCAAGAAGCTAAAAAAGAACATGAAGAAATGCTTTTGAAAGACACAGAAACATTTCCACTTTATCACTTATATTACGCATTACTCCAGTTCCGACATACAGCTCTGACAGATGGACTATCAATCACGAAAGATAGTTTTCAAATCATAGAAGACCAGGAAAAACCAGAAGATAAACATTTATCTTATCTATATCATTATTATAAAGCGATTCATTTTGCAGCAATTAATCATTATCAAGAAGCAGAAGAATATTTCTTAAAAGCACAAGCACTTTTATCCGGACACAGTCAAATTGAACAAGCTGATTTCTATTACCGATACGCTGCTTATCATTGTCACCAACAACAACCAAGTTTTGCGATTGTAAATGCTTCTAAAGCATTAGAATTTTTTGAAACGCAACACGGATGTGAAAGAAATATTTCATCCTGTTTAAGTGTACTTGGTGCTTCTTATGTAGACGTAGGACATTTTGAACAAGCTGAGGAAAGCTATAACAAAGCGTTAGATATTCTCCAAAAATTAAATGAAGAATCATTACAACTGTATGTGCGCGGTAATCTAGGTCATCTATATGCTAGTCAGAATCTTTCTGAAGAAGCGATTCGTCACTTGACACAAGTTGTTGAAAAAATCCCATCTCACTACAAAGCTATATTCTTACTTGCACAAGAACATGAAAAATTAGGACTTATCGACAAAGCAAACCACTACATTAAAATAGGGAAACAACTTATTTCTGAACTTGGTAATGAAGAGCACAAACATCACTTTGCTATATTAGAAGCTTTTACGAATCAAACTGAATTAGACAAAATTGAACCGATTGTTTTAGAAGGAATTGAATACTTCAATAAAGAATCTTTATATATCTATGTTTCTGAGTATCTTGAAAAACTAGCTCTTGCGTTTTATAACAAACAACAACATGAAAAAGCAAGTTTATACTTCTTTAATAGTACAATAGCAAAAAAATCAAATGAAAGAGGGTTAAAGAAATGAAAAAAACAATTGGTAAAATCGCTTTAGGTATTGCATTTACGGGTATTGCTGCATTTGGCTTAAACGCAGGTTTCACAAATCAAGCTGGACATACTCACTTCCCGTCTCCACCAGCTCCTTCTTTTTCTGAGGGCCATACTGGCGGCGCTCCTGCATTAAACATCGGTGACACTGGTGGGGCTCCTAAACAAGAAGGGCATGCACATTTCCCTGCTCCAAAAGTTGAATCTCATGGCAATACTGGCGGCGCTCCTGCTAATTCTGAGCATGGTACAGGTTGGTAAGTTAACAAAATTAAAAACAATTTAGATTACGTTCCTATATGTTTACAAGAAAACTATTCGATGTTATGTGGTTTTCAAGTCTAAAAAATACACCTAGTAATTAGGTGTATTTTTATTTTACCTCTCTATATAATAATTAAAGAATACTCCCCTAAAAATCCCAACAAAAAAACCGAAGAAACTACCTATACTTCAGACACTTAAAGTACTACGAACGTTGCGATTTTTAGTGACACTCCGTATCCAATCTCACTTTCATCCCAAGTGCCTAAAGGCGATAGCTTTCTTGTTCAGGAAAAACTGTACCCTTTCCATTCATGATGATTTTATTTTTTGGATTGAATACGACCAACTTATAATCATTACAGTTACAGATTGCAGAAAATAGCAACCCTCTTTCTCATGCAATGTTGCATACTGTAATTTTCAAATGCAACTCAACACTAAGACTGAATTCTTGAATACCAGCAGGTAAACGGATGGATGATGCAGAAACTAATGTCATGCATCATGTTTTTTCAATGATACAGTTTGTATAATCGTAGTCCATTACATTATGTAGGAGCGGTGTTAACATGTTAATAAAACCAAAGAGGTTACAGGCAGGAGATATCGTAGCAACAGTAAGCCCTTCATGGGGAGGCGCAGGCGATTCTGAGATAAGATGGCGATATGAGCAAGGAGTAAAAAGATTAGAAGAAGATTTTGGTCTTACGGTTATTCCAATGCCAAATAGCTTAAAAGGTAGCGAATACCTTTATAACAACCCAGAGGCTCGTGCGGAAGATTTAATGACAGCATTTAAAAATACGCGCGTGAAAGCAATTATTGCGAATATTGGCGGTGAAGATAGCATTCGCTTACTTCCTTATATAGATTTTAATGTAATACGTGAAAACCCGAAAATTTTTATGGGATACTCTGACGTTACTATTTCACATTTATTTTGCCATAAAGCAGGGCTTTCCTCTTTATACGGTCCAGCCATTTTAACTGATTTTGCTGAAAATATAGAGATGGATCCATATACAATTGAAATGGTAAATCGAACTCTCTTTTCAAATGAGACAATTGGCGAGATTCAACCAGCTCATGAATGGACAAGTGAGCGTTTAGAATGGATAGAGGTAAATAAAGATACAAGGCGTACGATGCAACAAAACAATGGCTATGAACTACTTCAAGGCTCTACTACAGTACAAGGACGCTTAATTGGTGGTTGTATAGAAGTATTGGAATTTGCAAAAGGAACGGAGCTTTGGCCTGAGAAAAAATATTGGGAGAATCGTATCCTTTTCTTTGAAACTTCTGAAGACCATCCAGAACCAAGCTATATAAAGTATTGGTTACGAAATTATGCAGCACAAGGCATTCTGCAAAAAGCAAAGGGCATCATTTTTGGTAAACCAAAAGACGAAATGTATTATGAAGAATATAAACACGAAATACTGCAAGTAATGAAAGAACATAATTTAGAAGATTTGCCGATTCTTTATAATTTAAATTTTGGCCATACCGAGCCGAAGTTTATTTTACCTTACGGCGCGATGGCAGAAATTGATTGTGAAAATGTATCCTTTTCTATTTTAGAGAGTGGCGTGGAATAAATAAAAACACTCCTATGAGATATGACTGTGAATTGATACTTTTTAAAAGTATATAATTGGAGGGAGATTACGTTTATGGAAGTAACATTTACAGTAAGTAAATGGGATGAAAAACCAATCGATGATACTAGAAAAGATTTCCCTATTAATATTGCCCATGTTGAATATGATATTGATGGTGAATTAAAAGGAACAGCTTTTGTTGAATACTTATTATATTATTTAGACTCAAATATAAATGATGGTCACTTGGCTACTGCTAAAATTTCTGGATTTTTACACTTTGAAGGAATTTATAAGGGGCAACAAGGGACATTTACAGCTATAGAGCAAGGAATATTCGATAAAGGAAATTTAGATTCCCCAGGAACAATTATTAAAGCTACCGGTAACTTAGAAAATCTGAGAGGATCCTATCATTATCAGTTTACAGGTCAAACTAGTAAACTGATTTTAGAGTTTGAATTTTAGCAAAATATCCTATAATTTAGTGGAAAGGACATTTCTTGTAATACTAGGAATGTCCTTTTTGTTGACGGGCTTATTCATTACTTTTCCTATCAATTAAAGAATAATCCCCGAAAAACTCCCCTTCATAACTTCTTTTTCAAGTTGATTCCTACATATAAACATCGCAATAATTTTTGTACGATGTTTTTCATCGGGCTCAAATTGTTCAATGGTTACGTCACAACGAATAGTTACTATTAATTGGTAACTTTCGATCAAATGAAAATCGCCTCTTATAGAGCGCAGTTTTACTTATATTCATTCTTATGCAAATTCTGAAGCATATTCTTCGTATGTCTTTAATGTATTAAGCAATCGAGCTGATTCAATCATGATTTCGTTCGATGAATCAGTTACACAAATGACAATAAATCGATTATCATCTCTGTCTCCAAACAAGCCTTCTGATTCAAGTTCCATTAACACATTTAACGTTTCTTTCAACAGTGTATTTACTCGTATGTTAAAGTCATCTTCGACGATATCATGATATTTCTTGATAATTTTGTGCACTTCATCAAACATTTCAAAATCGTCCCATTCGCTCCACTCAACAGCTCCGTATCTATAATAATTGTATAAAGGGTCCGACTTATTAACTTTGATTAGTCTTTCTTTATTAGCCACTGGTCCAATGCTATTGACACAATCGTCTGTTAATATGGAGTACCCATATATTGTGTCAACACCGCACCTAGTTATAATTTCGTTATAATGACAACGAATTGCATTTTTCAACTCAACATAAAAACTTTCTTGCAGTTGCATTTTCATCGTATTTCCTCCGTTTTTTGTAGCGACCTGTCGTTACATATTTCAATCTTAACATGAAAATCAACATTAAACGTTAACTGAGCCAAAATGAGAAAAACCGAAACTAAAAATCATTTCGGTTTTTCAAAACTATAGAAGTCTATATTTATTTTAATGAGTGAACAAACAACCCGCTGCGAAGTTTCGGTTCAAACCACGTTGATTTTGGTGGCATAACTTCTCCAGCGTCTGCGATTGCTAATAAAGCTTCCATTGATGTCGGATATAATGAAAACGCTGCTTTATATGCACCGCTATTCACAAGGCGTTCTAATTCTTCTAATCCGCGGATTCCTCCGACAAAATCGATGCGTGAATCAGATCGCGGATCGTGTATTTCAAGTACTTGGCTTAATAAATGATCCTGCAGGATAGATACATCTAATCCTTTCACGAGATCATTCGCATCAAACGTTTCTTCTTTCACAGTAAGCTTATACCATTTCTCGTTTACATACATTCCAAATGATTTTGGCTCATTTGGTTTATACGGAGAAACAGGTGCTTCTTCTACATAAAAATATTGTGTGATTTGCTTTAAAAACTGTTCTTCTGATAATCCGTTTAAATCTTTTACAACTCGATTATAGTCCCAAATGGATAATTCATCGTGAGGGAATAAAACCGATAAGAAGAAATTAAACTCTTCTTCTCCTGTGTAATTCGGATATTGTTCTCTTCGCATGATCCCTACTTTTGCAGCTGATGCAGAGCGGTGATGTCCATCTGCAATGTACAGGTTAGGAATATCTTCAAATAAGTTTACTAAACTTGCAATTACTTCTTCATCAGCTATTTTCCAAGCAACGTGCCTAACGCCGTCTTCTGCTGTAAATGTATAGATTGGCGCATGCTCTTCTTTCCAGCTTGCAATGATACGTTTCACATCTTCTTTTGTACGATACGTTAAAAAGATAGGCCCCGTATTTGCATCACACACGTCTACGTGGCGAATACGATCTAGTTCTTTTTCATGACGCGTTCTTTCATGTTTTTTAATTGTATCATCTTCATACTCATCGATAGATGTACAAACGACAAGACCTGACTGCGTTCTTCCTTGCATCGTCAGTTCATAAATGTATAGTGCTGGCTCTTCATCTTGTATGAACACTTCTTCTCGTATTAATTGATTTAAATTTTCACCCGCTTTTTCATATACGCGATCATCGTACGGTGAAAGTGCTGGGTCTAAATCAATTTCTGCTTTATCAACGTGTAAGAAAGAATACGGATTTCCTTTTACAACTTCTCTTGCCTCTTCACTATTTAATACGTCATACGGTAAAGCTGCAACTTCCGCTGCTTTTTCTTCTACTGGACGAATGGCCCGAAACGGTCGGATTTTTGCCAAGTTTTCCTCTCTCCTTTACACAATCATTCGAACGGCTACAACACCTGTAATTTTGCTTATATTTTCCACAATGTTCTCTTTTATTATATCATCAATTCCGTTATCAATATCAATCATTGTATACGCCCAAGAATGTTTACTACGATTTATCATATCCGCAATATTAATATGATGTTCTGCTAAACATCCTGTAATTTGTCCTACCATGTTTGGAACGTTTTGATGCATAATCGTAATTCGTTTCTTTCCGATATACGGAAGTTCTACGTTTGGATAGTTGACTGAATTACGAATATTTCCTGTCTCTAAATATTCACGTAATTGACGTGCTGCCATAACTGCACAATTTTCTTCTGATTCAGATGTAGATGCACCAAGGTGAGGCGTCGCTGTTACATTTTTCATCTTTATCACATTTTCATTCGGGAAGTCTGTTACGTAATGCGTAATAACATCTTCTTCTAACGCTTTTTGAAGAACATTTTCATCTACAAGTTCTCCTCTAGAGAAATTGAATAAACGCATACCTTTTTTCATCTTCTCTACAGCGTGTTCACCAATAATTCCCTTCGTTTGATTCGTAAGAGGAATATGAAGTGTAATATAATCACATGTTGCGAAAATTTCATCTAAACTAAATGCTCTTTGCACATGTGTAGAAAGACGCCATGCAGTTTCAACTGAAATGTAAGGATCGTATCCGACAACGTCCATCCCTAAAGCTAACGCATCGTTCGCAACTAAAGCACCGATTGCGCCAAGGCCAATTACACCTAGACGTTTCCCTGCAATTTCTGATCCAACGAATTGTTTTTTTCCTGATTCAACAAGCTGCGGTACTTCTTCGCCCTCTAAATTTTTCGTCCAGCTTACTCCATTAATAATGTTACGTGAAGACATAATAAGGCTGGCGATAATAAGTTCCTTTACTGCATTGGCATTCGCTCCTGGTGTATTAAATACTACAATCCCTTTTTCTGTACAGCGCTCGACAGGAATATTATTTACACCAGCACCAGCTCTTGCAATCGCCTTTAAGTCTTTTGAAAATTCTTCTTGGTGTAAAGAATAGCTGCGAAGTAAAATACCATCTGGGTGGTCCATTCTATCCCCTACTTCATAATGATCTCCATCAAGTACTTGCAAACCTTTTTCCGCAATTTGATTTAACGTTTGAACACGAAACATATCCCCATCTCCCTATCTATTCTCAAGCTCAAATTCTTTCATATAATTTACTAATTGCTGTACACCGTGTACTGGCATCGCATTGTAAATACTAGCGCGCATACCACCGACTGAGCGATGTCCTTTTAGCGTAACAAGGCCGCGTTCTTTCGCCTTTTGTAAAAACTCATTGTTCAGCTCTTCTGACGGTGTTGTAAACGGAATATTCATAAGTGATCGATACGTAGGATCAACTGGTGAAGTAAACAATTTTGATTCATCTAAGAAATTGTAAAGAAGTGAAGATTTCATTCTATTCTGTTCTTCAATCGCAGATACCCCGCCCTGCTCTTTTAGCCACTCAAGTACAAGTTTCGTTACGTAAATACTAAAGGATGGCGGTGTATTATATAAGGAGTTATTTTTGCTGTAAGTTTCATAGTTTAACATCGTAGGACAAGAGCGATCTGCTCCCCCAATTAAATCTCTTTTTATAATAGCAATCGTTAAGCCCGCTGGCCCTAAATTCTTTTGCGCTCCCGCATATATAAGACCAAACTTCGTAACATCATATTGTTCTGATAAAATATTTGAGGACATATCCGCAACGAGCGGTACTCTATCTAAACGTGGAATGTCCATATATTTCGTACCCTCAATTGTATTGTTCGTTGTAATATGTACATAATCTAGTTTTTCATCGCTTCGTAAACCATTCAGTTTAGGAATTGTCGTAAACTTCTCATTTTCAGAAGAAGCAAGCACTTGTACTTCTCCTACTTTTTCAGCTTCTTGCATCGCCTTCTTAGACCATGAGCCAGTTAATACGTACCCTGCTTTTTTGTACGTATTCATTACATTTAACGGTATCATAGAGAATTGTAATGACGCACCACCTTGTAAAAACAGTACTTCATACTCATCCGGAATGTTCATTAATTCACGAATTAGGCTACTCGCTTCATCTATAATACTTTGAAAATAAGAAGATCGATGACTCATTTCCATAATAGACATGCCTGTCCCGTTATAATTTACAAGCTCCTTTTGCACTTTCTCTAAAACTGGCAAAGGGAGTATTGATGGTCCAGCTGAAAAATTATATACTCTCTCCATCCCCCTGATAACCTCCCTATTTCTTATTTTTATTAATTTTTAAACTTTCTGAATTATAACCTAAAATATAATACGTGGTCAATTTGTTTTCTATTATTACGGCGTAAGACGCAATGGAATCGCTTGCATATGCAAACTACTTTTTATAAACATACAAAAAAGTGTTAAGTACATAATCGTACTTAACACTCTAGTAATAAAGTATAATTGCTAATTGTCCGTGAAGAACCGATCAAAAATTTGATAAATAGCAGAAAGACCAATGAGCCAATAAATAGTGTCCACAAGCGCCGGCATAGAACCAAACCATTTCTCAACTACATTGTAATCTAACGCTACAAACAACCAATTCAAACCGCCAAGAATCACCAAAATTACTGTAAGGTAAGACAAAAATTTCATTATGATTGCCCCCTAGGTGATAAGATGGTGAAAGGCCTTTCACTAGAAATATATGTAGTAAAATTCAAAACTTACCTACTTTATAAAAATTATTTTCGGTACCAGCCGTTAATAACTGCCTCTGCTTCTTTACTATGTATTTGATACGCATGCGTACTATTATGAGAGCCAATAAACCAAATTGAAAAACCTTTAAAATACGGTTTCGTTTCTAATACATCTCGGTAAGCACGCCATCCGTTTAATTGTACGTCCTTTGAAAACACATTAGATACATCTGGATTCCACGGATTTTGTAGTCCAAGTTCACGCGCCGGAACGTTAAATCCACCAAAATAAACCGGTTTTCCTGTTGCATTATGTAATTGTTCCAACTGCTGCACAACATTTTGCCCACGATTATACACTGTCGTCGCAAATAAACTTTTCTTTACTTCTTCATATGTTGGATTTCTTTTTCCTGAAACTTCAAACCAACTATCGATACTTACAATATCCACCTTTTTTAAATACGGACGATTGATTTTCTCTTTAAACTTCGCTTCATAAGAAGGATCAAAGCTTGCTGTTAACCACCAATTCATTTGATACAAAACATTTCCTTTATACTGCTGACGGACGAAATCAATCGTATCGCTCCAATATCCTTCTGCATATTCCATATTCACAAAATTAGAAGCAATCTTGAGCCCGTACACATTGTATTTACTTGTAATCGAATGAAAGATGTCTTGTAGAATAACCGTTTTCCAATTCCAGAAGAAATCATTAATATTACTCGGATTCCATTCCGTTTCCCCAACATTTCCTTGCTGAATATATGGGAACGGTTCCACAATAACTTGAATATTACGCTTTAATAATTCTTGAATTAAAAGAATAGCCTGTTGCTTTTGCGCTTGATTAATTACCATGTTCGTAGAAGTTACATTCGGAATATCTACCTGAATCGGTACATTTACTGTATTTAAATTTAAGCGCTCTACATCAGCTAACACTTTCGCCACATTTCCAACTTCCCATACCGTTACATTTCCTGATTTGATTTTTCCAGATTGAACAGTATTTACATCTGCCTGTACATTTCCTTGAAAACAAAAAGAAAACAACATAATAAACACCCCTAAAAAACTTACTAAACTCTTATTTTTCTTCACAACTTTCCTCCTATAATTTTTGGCATTCTTGCTTATTCTATACAATGTTTCACATATATTCCACAAGAATGTTTAATGAAATTTCATCAATAAAAATGCTATTCACCCTTTATCCACACCTTATTCATACTAACCTCCTAAAAATAGTAAGGTAAATAAAAAAAGGAGCGTATTTCCGCTCCTTTTTTACCTTTATATGATTGAATTTATTGACTTCCTTCAGGCAACTTAATTGGATCAAATTTTTCAAATGAATCAATTTTTATACTCACAACTGTATCCAATTTTTCTTTATCCGCACTAGATTTCTTATCTGTATTACGTTCACTTACATTTATAATTGTACGCATCTCTTCAAATTTATAATCTTTCGTTATGATATATTCAACAGTGAACGCATCCATATTAAATCCGTCCGTTAATTTTTTCATATCTCCATTAATTTTCTGTAATGTATCTACTGCTTCTTTCCCCTTTAAGTCAAGTGTAAGCTTATATGTATCTCCCTCCTTCTTTGCTTTCATTTTTTTAGCTAAATCTTCCGGTAAATCTAACTCATTAAGTAAATTTTTACTTACCATTACGTCATCAACATTAAATTGATCATTAGGTATCGTAACTAACTCTCCTGTACCAGGGTCTTTCACTTGAACAGCGACCTTTCCATCTACTTCGTACGTTACAATATCTGTTCCACTTATTTTCATTTCCGCTCTAGAATTCTTTCGTTTCGGCTCCATTTGAATGTTCATTTTAATCTCTTCTGATTGGCTGTTCCCCTTCATTGACATAAGAGACGTTAAAGTGAGATATTCTTCTTGTTTTAATTTATCACCCGCTTTTTTAAAAATGTCTTTCGCTACTAACTCTTTTTCTTTTTGTACAGATGTAGTTTTAGGCCCACTTGTTTTTTCACTACTACAACCAGTTGTCAAACCTACTATTAACGCCAAACTAGATGCTACAATTATTTTCTTCATAATGATTCTCCCCGTCCTCTATTAAAAATAATTACACTTTATGTATAGTAAATGAAATGAATTAACACAAAACAGATACAATACTTATTTAACTTCTAAACTAAACCAGTTATTCCATCCATATACTAACGTAACTAACGCTCCTATAACACCAAAAACAACTATATTTATACCCATTGAAGAACCAAATACAACAGCCATTATTGACACAATCATGAATAAAATGGCGATACTATTAATCTTAATTTCTACTATATCGCCATCCTTTACTTTCTTTTCTTTACTCCCAAAAAAGAATTGTTTTACTTTTATATTTGCTTCATCTCCCTCAAAAGGAAGCGTATATTCTTCATTATTTTCAAGTTTCATTACTACTTCATTATCTACCTTTACAGCGACTCTTGCTGCTCCTCCCATCATTCCCGTTGCCCTTACTACTTTAATACTCATGCTAAATCCCCCCTGCTTCAACGCCTTGTGACTCTATTTTCCCTAGTAGCTCTTCATATTTTTGCATCTCTTCTTGCGCATTATTCCAGCTCTCACCGTAAATATGAGTTAACTTTCTTGCTGTTATTTCAATTATAAAAGAGCTATCTCCATTTTGAAGTAATACATACGTTCTTGTATCCTCTTTATATATTTTCATAGGAGTTGCTTTTTTTAACTTCTCCCCGGCTGGTTGTCCTACTTTTTCTAACATAACCGGTACATAACTTTTCTCTATAGCTCCCTCAATTGTACTTCCATTCCAATCACCTTTTCTTAATACGTATAATACAGTTACTACTTCTAACTTATCGAATGATTCTTTTGTATCTTTGAGAGCTTTATCTTGTTGCTCCACAATAATATCCTTCGTTTCTTGGCTAATTTTCGGTGTCGTATGCGTCGCATTTGTATTATTTAAGTTATACAATTTCCCAATTTTAAATATAAAGGAGATCGATAAAACAATAATTAAACAAATATACCATTTATTATATTTAGGTGATTCAATATCTGAATATGATTGAATCTTTTTATGTTCAACTGATGATAAAGCAGCCTCTTTCACTGCCGCAGCAACCTCTTGCTGCCCCTCATACACAGTTCCTTTACTCCAAAACCCTTCTAATTGTGCTTCTAGTTCCTCTTTTGATAGTTTCGCAGTCGGAATAGTAGTAGCCTCTTCTTTTTTAACTGTACTCTCCATATTGGAAATTTCACGATTTCGAATGATTTTATTTCTTTTCACATTGTATTCAGCATCAAAGGGGGTTCCTAATCCTACTTCTTTATGAATCCTTCCTTTTATAATAGATGAAATGCTATACATCATAAAAATAACTATATACACGGAACCGGCATACCAACCTGTTAAATATACAGGGAGGATTATCCAACCTAAAAGGCTTAAAATAACTAAAATATAATGCAATTTAAGATTCCTCTTACTTGCAAACGAAAATATTTTACAAAACTTAGAAAAAGCATTCCAAAATGTATACGTAAAACTTGCCATAAAAGCACAATACTTATTTTTCGTTCCGATTGTATCTCTATAAATTTTGTAGGCACCTTCATGATTCGGCTCTAATCGTATTGCAGTTTCAGCTAGCATTCTTGCTTTTTTAAAATTCCCTTTTTCTCTTGCTACATTTGCAAAAGAGACTAGATTTGTTACATTTTCCGGATTCAGCTCTAAAGCACGTTTTTCCGCCTTTATACCCTCTTCTATTCGTTTCGGATAATAACTCAAAAGAATAAAAGCATATCTTCCTACATACATATCATTTTCAGGTTCTAATTCTATCGCTTTGTTATAGTAAGTAATACCTTTATTTAGCGATTCGATATGTATTTTTGCCTCGCCCACATAAAAGTAATATACGCCTTCTTCCGGATAATTTTTTATCCCTATTTCTGCTATCTCTTTTAATCTCTCAAAATTTTCTTGCGCATAAAAAATATCTAACGCTGTTAACAAAACATTTTCATCTAAGTGATCTATTTTTAGTGCTTCTTCTAAATATTTACTCGCTTCATCAATTTGACGAAAACCAAAGTAGTACACATGACTTAAACAAATATAACCAGTAGCATCTTCTGGATTTTCTTTAATCATCCATTCCGCTTCTTCTTTTGCGAGCTCAATATCACCAAGCTTCAATAAGTGCGAAATTCTCCTAAGTTGCTCTTCCATCTATTCCTTTCCCCCAATCTAATATCATTTACTTCAATTGGTGTTCTTCCATATACTCTAATACTTTGTCAAAATCTTTATTTACATCACTAAACGTTGCATAATTTTTTGCGGTTGAGAACCAGTCTAAAGTTGTCGGTTGCCGTTTTTTCATTGCTGTTAATAAATCTTCATTAGATAAGGGTTGTAACTGTCCTGTTTCAAATGAACGCTGAATAGCTTCATTAATAGCGTCTTCCACTAAATATGTTAAATCTGCCCCTGAAAAATGCTCTGCATACTTCGAAACAAAATCTAACTGCAATTCCATTCTCGGTTTATCCTTTGTTTTCAACTCTAGTATTGTCAATCTTTCCTCGTTATTTGGTGGTGCCACAAAAACAAGTGAATTAAAACGGCCTGGTCGTCGTAACGCTGGATCAATATACCATGGTGTATTTGTTGCCCCAATTATATACACACCCTCATTAAAAGAATTGCTTCCGTCCATCTCCACTAGCAATTGATTAACTAACGTTCTTTGATGATGAGCCCCCATCTTCTGTCTATTCCCGCCATATGCGTCTAATTCATCTATAAATAAAATACAAGGCTTTGTTTTTCTTGCCTCTTCGAACACTTCATGTAAATTTTTCTCTGCTTCTCCTGACCACATCGAGAGTATTGCTTGCAGCTCTAAATGAATAAAATTAGCATTTATCTCGCCTGCAACTGCTCGCGCTAAAAATGTCTTACCACATCCAGGTGGCCCATAAAATAATAAACTGCCTCCTACTTTCTTACCAAAAGCCTGAAAATACTCCGGATTCTTAATCGGCATAATAAAGTCCATATTGATTTTCTTTTTAATATCTTCCATTCCGCCAACATCATCAAAAGTTATTTTACTCTCTTCCACTTCAACCATTTGATTTTTTTCTCTATCAAAAGAAATCACTTTAATTTTCTCTCGATATTTCTCCATGTCGTTCATTCTTGTATTTATCCCCCTATAAAACCCTTTAATTTAGAATACATGTATCCCTATTGCTGTAAAACCTTAAACAAAATATTCCAAAAAAAATTATAACAAAGTTCTACAGAATATTTTGTCAAATTTTGTCACATAACGAAAAAGAGACCCTTACCTATAGTAAGAGCCTCTTCTAACATTATTTCGGCTGTAAAGTTAACACCTTCCCCTCTATCCCCTCCGTATTCAGTGTAGTCGTATGATACGTTCCATTTACCCAATCATCTATTTGATCATGGTACCAATCGCTTCTAAAATGTCCCGATTGTCCTGGTCCTACGATATGATAACCGTTTGACATATCTTTCGTATCAATCACGAATCGCCAAGATGCTCCATGGTTTACAATACCGTTATCTCCGTAACTCGCTGCTTGAACGGTAACTTGGCTTCCGCCGATTGGAATTGGTTTTTCACGATTAAATGCAAGTAGTGCTAGCATACTAGATGATTTTGAAATTGGATGTGTGAACGCCAGTTGATGGTAATCGCCCCACTTCCACTCCGCAACATTCAGTCCATATTCCTTCTGTAGTTTCTTCATTACATTCTCGTACGAAGTATGCACAACTTTCGTGAAGCCTCCGTACTTCATAAACCAAGCGCCGTTTTCTCCCGCTACTTCTTTTCGAATCAATTCATCAACAACTTGTGACTTCCCTTCAAATAACTCCATCACATCTTTCGGTATTTCTTTTGAAAATAACGTATTCGAAATCTCTTTCATTAACAAATGGAATAGTAATGGTGCCGCTTCATCTTTACTATCGTAAAAATTCCACTTTGTTAATTGTTTTACGCCTTCTTTCTCTACTTCATTTAAAGATGCTTTATTTAACTCTTTTAAAAATATAGGAGCAAACTCTTTCCCATATAAATTTTTTTGATCCATCTGTAAATCTTCTAAATCTTTCACCGTATACTTTTCTTTCTCTTGTAAAAACTCTTGAATACGCATTTGCCTATATGGCTGCGCCCACGTATTACTAATATGGTACGGATAATTATCATCAACAATTTTATTATTCGCAGTTGAAATAAACCCTTGTTTTGGATTTATTACTTTTGGAAGCTGATCAAACGGGATATACCCTTCCCATTCATATTCATCTGTCCATCCCGGCACTGGTAAACTACCATCTCCTTTTTTACGCACTGGTATATTTCCATTCGCTTTATAAGCAATTGTGCCGTCGTTTGATGCAAACACAAAGTTTTGAGTTGGTGTATGAAAATCTTGAAGTGCAGTTTCAAACTCATTCCAATCTTTCGCCTTATTCATATTTAATACAGCCTTTAATTCAGCGGACGGTTCCAAAGCAGTCCATTTCAAAGCGAATACTGTTTTCGTTTTCTCTTTCCCTTTATCCGCAAACTCTGAAATGACTGGACCATGCCTCGTAACCGTCACGTTATACGGAATTGTTTTCCCGCCTTTTACTTTAATAGATTCATCAACAACAGTAGCTTTTTCCCACTTATCGTTATACAAAAATTCATTTTCATTATTAGGATTTCGCTTCTCAATATATAAATCTTGCACATCAGGACCTGTATTCGTAACACCCCATGCTATTTTGTCATTGTGTCCTAATATAACACCTGGCACACCAGCGAAAATAACGCCACTTACATTTAAATCTTTCGTTTCAAGTTTTGATTGATACCAAATAGAAGGCGTCGCAAGAGATAAATGAGGATCATCCGCTAAGATTGGCTTACCAGACGCACTCTTCTCACCGCTTATGACCCAGTTATTGCTACCATTAAACTCTGGGGGAATGATTGTTTTTGCAAAACTTTGTGCTACGTCCACATTTGTATTCTTCATTTCAGCTAGCAATCTAGGTGCATCTTTCGGATATGTAGGAAATAGCTCATTTGCTTGCTCTTTCGGTAAATTTTTCAGCGCCCAATATCGAAATGCCTGTCCGTGCCAATGTCCGCCTAAGTCAAACGCCATATACTTTCCAATCGTTAACGTATCAACAATAGACCATTCAGCAGGCTCATAACCTAATATAGTAAACTCAACTGGCAATTTCTTTTCCTCTTTCGCCTCGCGTATAAAAGCGTTCACCCCATCAGCAAATGACTGCAGGGAATATTTCGCTTCCCCGTCATATTGACTAACAGACGCTTCGGCTGCTCGTCGTAAACCGAGTGTTCGAAACAATTTATCTCGATCAACAGCTGCTTCCCCTACAACTTCACTCAACATCCCAGAAGCTTGCCTTCTACTTAAATCCATTTGAAACAAACGATCTTGCGCTTGTACATACCCTTGCGAAAAATATAAATCATGTGCATTTTCCGCTTTAATATGCGGTACCCCTTTACTATCCCGCTTTACCTGAACAGCATGTTGTAAATCCTCTAGCTTTATCGTCCCATCTATCTTTGGCACAGAACTAAGCGTATATATGTTCAAAAAAATCACTGTACAAATAACTAACAAAAGAACGACACTACTAGACCAAATAAAAATTCTCTTACCTCTAGTTCGTTTCTTCTTTATGAGAACTTCCATATAACCCCTCCTTTCTCAAACTATTCGCTTCTATTTAAGGAAGCACCTTTTAGAAAAGTTGAAAAACCCATACTTTCTCATACTATGGATCATACAAACTACATACCTCTCTCTTATGTACGCCTTCCTTTCTTTCACTGAAATCTACTCGCCCTTTCTTACACCAATTCCTCAAAATTCCCTTCACATAAGCGAGCATTCGCTTATTCTGTTCAAATGCAATTTTAAGCGCCTCTATTACTGTCTTTCCTGAAACTTTTTGTATCCACTCTTTCAATTCTTTCACGATATACGGAGATAGACTACTTATATGTTGTTCGTAAAACTGATAAACTTCACTATGCGACGTATCCTCTTCTGTCTCTTCTATCTCTTCTTCCTTCTCCTCAACAACTTCTTGTAAACTACTATTATCCTCTTCTTTCGGCATACCAAAATGCTGCAATAGCAATGGAATCTTCCATTCTTCTTCAAGACATGTACGTAAAAACGTATGTATGAACTCTTTATTTTTCACAGTCTTTAATTCCCGTAACACACACTTTTCTACATTCGTATTTAAAATAGGGTTATAGTGTAGCCAATTTAGTATGTATAACTCTTTCGTTTCCGCATCGTATAAAATCTTTCCATATGCAACAAACCTATTTAATAACTTCTCAACAGTTTCCATACTGTAGCCTGTTTCCAGTTCTGCCACACGCTTCGGTAATACGTAAATTCCACATTGCTTCGTTTTCGTACCAGTTAACAAATATATGTAAAAATAACGCTCCTCTGGCGTTAAATCTAATATGAATTCATCTTGCCAAAAGTTCACCTGCACATTACGGTACACCGCCATATGTTTACCCCCTCCTTTTATTCATAAAAAGACAGAATTCAACCCTTCAATATACATATAGGAATGAGCGCTTTGTTTTTGCATTTGAATTCCAAATTTTTTTAACTACTACAACGCCAGTTTTATTTTTTCGCGCTTTTTTGTTCTTGTAGTTGTTTTTGTTTTTGTTTTGTTTTTTCTTAGTGATTTATTACTTGGTAGGTGCTTATGAGGGGCTTAGAAGGGGCTTCATAGGGGCTAAAATAAAAAGGAGCTGTTCCAAATTTTCATTTTGGATAGCTCCTTTAACATCCTTATTACTTTTTCTTGCATCAGTACAAACTTTTACATACCATTCATTTATTTCTGCATAGAGTCTAACATCTTCACTAAAAAGGCAGCTGCCTCACCACGAGTTGTTGTACCTTTAAGATTAAACTTGTTATCTCCAACACCAGTAACTACCTGTAAGCTGTATAATCGCTGAACAGGCTGTTTGTATGCGATCAAATGTTGATCTGTAAAGTGTTCCATATTTCTTTGTAGTCATCGACGCACTATATTGAATAGCTCTTGGCTTTTCAACCGGCTTCATTTCGCGAGTAGAACCATCATTTCGACCGTCTACATGTTCAAAGACCCTTTCAATGTTTGAAATAGCTTCATCTTCCGCTACTTGACCTGTTTTCGCTTCTTTCATTTTATGTAACGCTTCTGTTTCATCATGTTTATGTTTATATTCTTCTAAGAGAATTTTCTCATTCTCTGATACTTCCGCTTCGTTAATTTGCATGTGATCTGGAGTTTCTAGATTGAAATTAGAATAACTTAACCCGCTCGTTCCACGTTCTCCTTGTGCGATACGAAGTTGATCAGTTTGAGGTTTTTTTACTCTCTTCTGCTGATATTGCTAAAGGAGCGCTCCCTAACATTACTAAACTTGTTGATAGTGCCATTACTCTTTTTTTCATGATTGTATTCATCGCTGTAATCGATACCTACACTGTTCGTGTAGTATCTCAACCTCCCTTTATATTCTCATTCGTGAAAAACTATAAATCTACTATGTATGTATAAAACTATGTTTATTCCACCCTTTAATAAATACTTTCATTTTATCCCCAGCAGGTGAATGATAGTTTCTATAAAATCCCTTAACAGACATTATTTTATAACCAATTGCAATTGCCGTCAAAAGCACTTCCCCTCATACACACTACTACTCTCAAAAATAGATGAGGATACCTTTTACTGATTTTCTTCAACAAGAAGAATCTTTATAATTTTTCATAACTACTATCATGGTAGTTATGTCGTTATAAGGAAAGATAATATTTAACTTAAAGACATCACCCTTCAATAAAACGCAGTGTACAATGAGAATGGTAATCGGTTAGATCTTTTGCAAACTGTTGATTCGGAAACCCTCTGTGAAGCAATCTCAAGCCGCCTGAAGTTAAGGATATATGATGATGTAACCGATAAAATAACATCCTGTTGGGATCAAGAGTATCATTCTTTAAATATCGATAATAATCCCCAAATCGAAACTGTAAAAAACTGTGCTCATGCTCAATATCAAAGAACTTTGCTCCTTCGATATCAATCAAATAAGGTTCTAGTTTGTCATTAATTAATACATGATCAGGGCCTAGTTCCCCATGTATAAATCCATATCGATTTCTTGGCTCAATTTTTGATTCAAGCTCGTACAATGTATCGAGTAGCTTGCTATGACTTGCCTTGATGCTGTCAATATGTTGGGATGCATAATCTAAATCTTTTTTTGCATGCTTCATTTGCAAGTGATGACATTTTTTCGTGTTGATTCCACTTTGATTCACTTTCCCATGAGTATTTCTCTCATTGGCATGCATGCCTGTCAGCATATCTCCTAACCGCTGAAACACTTTATCTTTTACATATGAATCGGAATTTTGAAAATACACTTCTGCCTTTTGTCCATTTACATATTCAACGAGAGCATAATCATAAGGATAACGGTTTCTTTCCTTATTCAGATCATATAGAATGGGGGTTTGAATTCCCTGTTGAATTAAATACTTGTTATTTAATTCAAATAAATCACTACTATAGGATTGTTCATGTATATCTCCGTTTGCTATTTCTTCTTGAAAATAATTCATGGTAAGATCCCACACATACAGAACGCTGGAAAATCCATTGCTGCAGTCAATCTTATAGACTACCTTTTGTGCACCGCCATGCATTTTCGTTACATTAGAAACCAAATAACTGGTACCAAATACCTTTTGCATATACTCCTGTAAATCAGATTGATCAAGGTGACAAGTGTTTCCCAATGAATAACACCCCTTTTATATAGTTTTGCTGTCAACCAAACTATATAAAAAATCCAACCCAAAATATAGACTGTTTATTTATAATTTGTTATGATGTTGAATGAGGTCTCGATAAAATTGTAATGTATAAATCCATTGGAACTCCAATGGATTTTTTTGATGAAATCATTCTTACTTCTCAAATAACACGCCACGTAAAACCTTATAATGGATTACAATGAATGAATCCATACGTTCTTCAACCCTTGTTCTTTTCGCTAACTTTACCTTTCTTTTTAATTGATCATTATTGCCCGTCAGTTTAAGTAAATAACCTTCACAATCTCAATGATATATTCAAACTCGAATAATCTAATGGCTTGAAAAATAGTTAAAATATTAAAACAAATAGTACGAATTTATGAGATAATACGTTAAAGGGGATGAACTGATTGTTACATACGATGGTTTATGATAAAGCGAAGTACCATTATGAAGGTAATTTTCCTGAGGACTTACCAATCGATCAAGCTTTTGTACATACTGGTATGTTTTTAGGATGGATAATTGAACATCATTTATGTAGTGAAGAATTTGAAGAAGAGTCTCAAGACGAAATTAACCAGTTTAAACTTAGACAAATGACTGGCACAGAAATTTATATGAATTGGGATGGCGTTTTGGCAGACGACATGTTAAATGATGAGGGCAACCAATTCGCCATGTATTACTTTAATAATGATGAGGAGTGGAAGTATATAATTGATTACTCAGACGTTTTTATAGATGAAGAAACTCTCTACCATGTGCAAGATACTTGGGAAAACTATTTCAAATTAAAAGAAGTTATTGATAATAGCTACAATTTTTGGAAAGACAACTTACAAAATAAGTAATTATAACAAGTCGATTTCTTATGTTAATAAGGAATCGACTTTCTTATTATCTAATTTGCTGATTAACACCTCACCCAAAGATCATTTTACTAACGATACTATTATTGATACCGAATTATCTATAACAGAACGTTCTGGACGTGATTTCATTAACACTGTTAATCCAATTAAGAATGTGACTAATGTTTGCGCTAATGCTTTAGCGTTCAAATCACTTTGAAGTTCTCTTGATCGAATTCCTTTCGTAATTAATTCTTGAAAAACAACTGCAAGATACATTTGATGTTCTCTAGTCAGTACTTCAAATTTTTCATTATGAGGAGCAAGTTCGACCATTGTGTTAATACAAAAACAACCTTTACTGAACTCTTTTTTATATTCCTCTTCCACTATATTTTCAAAAAACGTCCGAATTGCTTCTTTTACAGATTGTTCGTTTTGAAGTTTTGTTCGTATATTAGCCGCATGTAAATTTGTGTATCTCCTTAATGCCGCTTCAAATAATCCCTCTTTATCACCAAAGGCTGAATATAAACTAGGCTTTTGTATTTCCATTTTAGCAGTTAAATCGCTTAATGAGGTAGCTGCGTATCCCTTCTCCCAAAAGAGTTGCATAGCAGCATCCAAAGCTTTTTCTTCATCAAATTCGCGTAGTCGTGCCATTTAAAACAATCTCCTTTCTACATCTAGTTATTAAGATTACACATCACCATTTGTGTACCAATCAGTATAGTATATATCGTATTAAATTATAAACGATGTGTCAAAAAATCACATTAAATTCAAAATAAACTTGACATATATGTTTCTTCAAGATTATATTTCACTTATAAAATAACATACCGTTCGGTACGTTATTTTTAACAATACAAAAAGGAGCTGATTTTATGAATAGTAAAGAAAAAATGATGACCATTCGAAAACATACTCACACTCATATACATTCACCTGTTCATGCAACAATGTCTCGTTATATGACTCTATTATTCGCAATAGCTTGCGGAATGGCTGTAGCAAATATATATTTCGCTCATCCACTTCTTGATTCTTTATCAAATGAATTTAAGATTAGTCATTCAACTATCGGTATTGTAATTACTATTACTCAAGTTTGTTATGCACTTGGATTACTTTTATTCGTTCCACTTGGTGACTTATTAAACCAAAAGAAAATAATAATTGTCCAAATGCTTTTATCCGTTATCGCTTTAATTATAATTGGAGTCGCCCCCTCAACCATCGTACTTTTTATAGGTATGGCCTTAGTAGGAATTCTTGCAACTGTTACGCAAACACTTGTCGCATATGTATCAATTTTAGCTAATCCAGCAGAACGTGGACGCATAGTAGGTTTCGCTACAAGTGGCGTTGTAATAGGTATACTCCTTGCTCGTACATTTGCAGGCACATTAACAGATTTAGCTGGATGGCGATCCGTTTATCTCACCTCTGCTATCCTTTTACTCTGCGTAACTTTTTTGTTACACCGAAATTTACCTACTCTTGAACATAAAAAAGTGACAACTCTATCTTACCGAAAATTAATATACTCTGTTTTCTTATTATTTATAGAAGAACGACTTTTACGCATTCGCGGAATATTAGCATTGCTTATTTTCACTTCATTCAGTATTTTATGGACTTCTTTAGTATTGCCCCTAAGTGCTACACCACATAATCTTTCACATACAGCTATTGGTGCGTTCGGTCTTGCTGGAGTGGCGGGTGCATTAGCTGCTACTAAAGCTGGACAATTAGCTGATAAAGGTTTAGGCCAAAGAACAACTGGCATAGCCTTATTATTATTAGTACTTTCATGGCTCCTAATTAAATCTATTAACCACTCTCTATTGTTACTAGTTTTCGGCATTATCCTTCTAGATTTAGCTGTGCAAGCTGTACATGTCACCAATCAAAGTATACTGTTCACAGTGCGTCCCGAAGCAAGAAGTCGACTCACTGCCAGTTACATGATTTTTTATTCCATCGGTAGTGCAACAGGTGCCATTCTTTCAACAAACATATATGCAAAATATGGTTGGGATGGAGTATGCATATTAGGTGTATCTGTTAGTGCTTGTGCTCTTTTATTTTGGATAATAACCTTACGGCGATCATCACAGCTGAACGAAGAATAATTCACTTATGATTAATACGTGTTTTTCTACAAGACTATAAGATAGCATTTACTTTTTAACACAAATCAACGGCATTTTCATATAAAAAATGCCGTTGATTCACAATTTCATGATAAGGAATCCTATACTATCGAAATACATCTATTACGAATTCCCTTTAACGTTTTCAACAATCTCATTTATCGTATTTCGATCAAACTTATCACTAATTTCGTATGACTCACGATCTCCTACTAATTGTACGCCTACAATATCATTGCGGTCCTTACCATATTGTACTTCAATAATGGATCCACGCTCTATTTGTTTCCAAACGAGACTTGCTTCATCTTTATTATCTAAAATAATACAGTCCTCAATATTTTCATCAACCCCAATTAACTTGTTGTCATCTATAAACCCAACCTCGTATTGTTGACGCTCTTTCGCTTTGCTGCTTACTAATATACCTTTGCTACCATATGAATAATCCATATAGTCCTTCTTCTCAGATTGTACCGCTTTCGTCTCTTGTGCTTTAGTTTTTTCAGCGTTCCCACAACCCATGATAAGACTAATTGGCATCACCGTAGTTAGTACTACTCTAGTAAATTTCTTTATCATTTATAAGCAACTCCCCATACTTACATTTAAATTCCGTTTATCAATTTATTAAAAAATAACATGATATAAAATAGGCAAAGCCAACGATAAAATATTCGTTGCATTCCCACAATTTAATTAAGGACCAGGCCATTTAAACCTAGTCCTACATAACTTTACCTTTGCTTCACATACTTAATTGTATTGAATGAAGTCTCATTAAATAATCGTAAGTTTTCCCCATCATAATCTTGAACTTTATATGCTATTTTCTTTTTTTGAATTGTAACTTCTACACCGTCTACTAAACGTTTATTGAGATGTAAATAGATTGTAAAAGCTTCCTTATCATATTCCCAAGTTCCTTCAATATAATTCTTTTTATTTGGATACTCACCTTTACCATACGTTTCAAATGTCTTATCACCTTTTAGAATGAGTGACATAATGAAACCGTCTGTTCCTTTGAATCCCCAATTACCGATTAATTCCGTACCATCTTTCACATTCTTCATAACATTATCCGTATTAATTCCAGCTTTCTTATCTAACTCTTTCAAATCTTTCACAGATACTGTACCGTCACCGATTTTAATATCCCCTTCAAGATCTTTGAATGCCTTAAGCCAGTAAATATCTCCTTCTTTCACTAACTTTTCGGATTTCTCGATTAACTCTTTATCAGTTTTATCGCCTTTTTCTCTTTTTTCTTTTCGGGTGAATACTTCATTTATTAAAGAAAAAGACTCTCTAAAATAACCAATTGCTTTTTCAAAATCCTTTTGTTGATTTACATACTCTGCAGGGGGATCTATCGACTCGAATTTATCTAACATTTTATTTAATTCTTTCACACTATCTACTACATCTGATTTCTTTTTCTTACCGTCAAAAACCTCTCTTGTAATATTGTTATGCTCCGCAAACAACTTATCAAACTCTACCCCTAATTTATACACTTTATTAGGATAGTCTTCCTTTGAAACTTTTTCTTTCTTACTATTAGACTTCGATTCTTTTACTTTAGACTCTTCCGTTTTCTCCTGTTTAGAAGTGTTCGTTTTCTCAGACACTCCACAACCAAATAACAACATGACCGGAACTGCTACCCCTAGTAGTTTCTTTGCATTCATGACTGATTTCTCCTTCTACTTAAATAGATTACTCTTACTATACCCACCCTCTTTTTTATCTTGTAATTAAAGTTACAATCGCAATAACTCCTAAAATCGGTCCCCAATATTCCATTTTTATAAAAAATAGTGAATGCTTTTTGTTAAACATAACTTTTTCACCAGTTTCGGCATCTATATAAACTTTCCCATTTGGCTTATTAATATATCTTCCTAAATACCAAGACATAACCCCTGATATAATTAACATTACCGCCATTGGCCAACTATGGTCTTGAAAATATGTAGCGTCCCCCGTTATAGATCCAAAGATAACCTTACCCAAAAGAGTATTAATAATTACAATAATTGCGACTAAAAAACCCCAACCAGACCAAATAATCATCTATTTCTCCTCCTAAAGCGCACAACTTTGTACCTTATGTTAATTTGAACTGCAAACGAAAACATTAAAAAAAACGAATATTCAGACGTAAAACAATTATATTTATCTTACATTCGATTCTAACTTTAGTGTTCTAAATGCAAATGAACCAGACATAATTTGTAATATTGTTGGAATAAGTAAAAAGAATAATGACATAAATAACGTAACTATAGGAATCACAATCATACAAACTCCATAAACTTTATTATTAACCTTGTTTACTAAACATGATAAAATAAGCAACCCTATTTGAACCGTTAAAATAATAGAGTAATAAGCTAAAAGTTCATAATCAAAACCTTCCATAATATTAAACGCTACAACTATTAATAATATGGAAATAATAATTCCTATAATGCCACCAATTAAACCTAGTACGAATTCAAGCGTTCTTTTCAATTCAATCCCCCTTTTATGAGCCACTAACAACTTGTATATTTTTCCCATTCACCATCATACCAAATATTTATTGGAAAAACTATACATACTTTCATTCTTCCTTACCTTACAGCGACCTTCTTACCATTATAGATAGCTTGTAGCAGTTACAAAATCAAAGTCTTCAAAATTACTAACTGAATTGTCATATTGAAAGTTATAAATTAAAACGATAGAATTATAGGATTTATTTAATTTAACTACTCCCTTAATTCGAGATAGTATTTTATCATCATATGAGCATCCCGTTAATAACATAGAAATGTCATCACTTGCTTCTTCTAACACTTCCTTTTCAATAAAATCCTCATCTACATCAATCATATCTATATTAAAATCAACAAAAAATCTTGCTGGTATAGCGTCTCCTTCTTCATCATACGTAACATCCATATATGTATCCAATTGACCTTGCGTTTTCATATTACCTAACCATATTGAAACCATTCCATGTACTTCCATTAATAGCGTCCTCCATTATGAATATATATTCTCATTCAACTTACGCTTTACATACTCTGCAATTTCCATCTCCCCTCTTTCAACAGCAAAGGTATAAGCGTCCATTTCTTTCATATTATTACCAGAATATTTTATCGTTATATCTATCCCATTCATAACTAGCAATTTAACAATCTCAAAATGTCCACTATATATAGCAGCAAACAGAGGACTTCGATCCGGCTCACTAGTATCCATTTCAACTTGATGTTTAATAAAGTACTCTACAATATGTAAATGCCCTTTCGTAGCTGCTCTTTCAAGTACATTTGTAGAGAAAGTCCCACACTTTGCATGAATATTGATTCCTGAATTGATTAAGTACTCTATTATTTCTAAATTCCCATAGGCCGTCGCTACATGTAACCACGTACCAAATGGTGTGACATACGATAACATTTCTCGATCTTTGCCCAGCAAATCTCTTAACGTGTCCAATTGACCATTTTTTATAGACTCTCTAATCTTTTTCGCAAATTGAATCTTATCCATATTTTTACCGCCCACTTTTTTCTATATTATACCACCTTCTCAATAGGCTCTGTTTTCATTTACAATAAAATGCAATTTATTGTATTCAAAAATCAAACCAAGTTTCGATACCTTTAGAAAGTGGACATACCTCTTTAATACAATTAGTATTAACATTAGAAATATGAAAGACTTAACAAGGCTTTTACATGAAGGAAGGAAGTGCACAGCTATGGATTTTAAAACAGTTATGCAAGAACTTGAGGCTCTAGGTAAGGAACGAACGAAAAAAATATACATATCTAACGGCGCCCACGAGCCAGTTTTTGGCGTAGCTACAGGTGCCATGAAACCAATCGCTAAAAAAATAAAATTAAATCAAGAATTAGCTGAAGAGCTTTATGCCACAGGCAACTACGATGCTATGTACTTTGCAGGCATTATTGCCGACCCAAAAGCTATGAGTGAATCGGATTTTAATCGTTGGATAGATGGAGCTTATTTTTATATGCTATCTGATTATGTAGTAGCAGTAACTTTATCGGAGTCAAATCTTGCACAAGACGTTGCTGATCAATGGATTGCAAGTGGGGACGAGCTTAAAATGTCTGCCGGCTGGAGTTGCTACTGTTGGCTTTTAGGAAATCGCAAAGACAATGAATTTTCCGAAAGTAAAATTTCCGATATGCTTGAAATGGTGAAAGATACAATTCATCATTCGCCAGAACGAACAAAATCCGCTATGAATAATTTCCTAAACACAGTGGCAATTTCATATGTACCACTACACGAAAAAGCAGTCGAAATTGCAAAAGAAGTTGGTATAGTTGAAGTCAAACGTGATAATAAAAAAAGCAGTTTGCTACATGCTACAGAGAGTATTCAGAAAGAACTTGATAGAGGAAGACTAGGTTTCAAACGTAAGTATGTAAGATGTTAAACAAATTCGTATCTGGGTGTCAATTCGAGAAAGATTGACACCTTTTTCATTTAGGTATATAATCCCCACATTTACTTTTAACTTATATTAAAAAATAATATCCTGATAACCTACTTCCATTATCTTTTCATTTAATAAACGAACTCCTACACCATTTTCTATATCCCACGTACAATTAAATGTAATTCCAACCTCTCGTTCTTCCGTAATATCTGCATACGGGACAACAATACCATCTAAACTGATCATCTCTAGTATTTGATCAGTTGTTTCAACTAATGGATAATTTTCTCGCACTCCAATACCATATCCTAATTCACATCGCCTTTGTTTGTAATAGTCTAATATAGACTGTAATAAACTTATTTGTACCTCTTCCCAATTTTTTATTAATGATTGATACGCTACATACTGCCCTTCATCAAACCTCCCATCTTCTTCACCATCTATCATCAAATCAATCTCAGTTACATTGCCTATAAAAGTTATAGGCATACACTTAGCCCAAGCATAATTATATTCAATCTCTCCAAAAACTGAATCGTTCACTCTCATTTATCCGTCATTCCTCTCGCACTTATTACTAAGGTGTCCCTGCTTATTGTTAACTCCCATCAACACTTAACATTTGAAATATTCTTTCAAAAACATATAAAACGTTGGCCAACTCTCCTTTAATTCTCCATTTAAAAGTAATTCATCTCCACCTTCAAAATTTACTGAGTGAATCATTTCCTTCTACTCCTACAGGAATCTTATCTAGTCCCTTAATAACTCGTGATTAAGTCTTCGCCTTCATATCTAGGATCTTTCTCCACTTTACCATCTTTTGTTTTGATGACTTTTAGTCTACCTAACCACTCTGCTCCGTTATATGTCTCTTCACTTACCCATACATTATGCTTTTTACCGTCTACCTCAACTACTAATGTTGGGTGTGTAAATATGAATTCCTCCTCTACATGCCTACCTACTATTTCTGCATGTAATGATGTACCTTCTTCAACTAATTTACTATTTTGATACCCTTCGATAATAGGTAATCCAATAAATACAAAGAATATCAGCCCAAATACGGTCACTTTCTTCTTTGTACTCCATTTATTCTTTTCTTTCAATTCCTTCTGTCTCGCTTCTCTTTCTTCGCGTTCATCCAAACTCTCATTTAAAGCGTCTTCCCATGCCTTAATTTCCGCTTCGATTTCTGCTTCAGCTCTTGCTAATTTTTCTAGTTGTTCATCGGTTGCTACCATCTCATATGAGTTATCTCCAACCACACGAATTTCAGCACCATTTTCTTTTACTTTCCGCAAGTCTTTTTCTGTACAATCAAACTCTCGAATGATTTCCCCTTGTGTGTTTACAAGTCTAACGTAAATGTTTTTTTTCTCCTTCTTCTTAAACATCTAAACTCCCCCTTATTTGTTTCCTATCATAGATAACCCTACTGCAATTAAGAGAAAGAAAACGATAATAAGGAAAGTCTTCCCTTTGCTTAATTGTGTTGTACAACCTTCCAAGACAGCCCATATAAGAATTGGAAAAAGAAGAATACCTAGGAGAATATCGACCAACTTGTTGCTACTCTTCTTTAGTGGTTTTTCTTCTTCTACTATCGGTTTTATCCGAACAGCTTCTTTTCTTATTTGTTTCGGCTTCTTTTTCTTGCGTCTATGATTCACCCAACATACCCCTTTTAGAATAACTTTTTACAACTATAAAAATACCATCTATTATTATCTACACTTATTCACTAAAACTCCCTATTTCTTCTGTCCAAAAACATCCTTCCGTTAAAGCAACTGCATCAATTTTTCGAAGTGCATTAGAAATCCACTCCACCAAACCTTTAGGTATATTTTTTTCAATATAAGCCTTTATTCCATTGGCAGCCTTTACTTCTTTTATAAATTCCACATAGACAAGTAAAGATTCTGCAAACTTCTCTATCGTACTATTTATAAGAACGACTTTATTTTCATTGTCATAATCTATATATACGAGTTGTGATTTAGATTCATCAATACAGATTGGATTTCCACTACCAGTAAATCCAAAGTATATAAACTTATCATACATCGTACCTAATTCATTTTGTATCTCGCTCAACCTTATCCCGCCACCGTTATCCGCAGATTCAAATGTAAGAAATGGAGGAGCAGACTCGGGAAAACCTGCTTTAATTAAGAAGTCTTTCGTTTCTTTCGAGAATGAAAACGAGTGAAGGATTTTTTCATTATAATGAATTAAACCGTATATTTCTTCATTCCAATTCACTAAAAAATCTTGTGGTGAGATCATTTTATCCTCCTGCATATCATATTATTATCTCTGCTCCATTTTTAAATTACTTATCAACTCAACTAGGGAATTAGAAAGAAACTCCTTTTCTTCTGTTTCAAAGTTTTCTATTAATACTTCTCCTGTTTCATTGTCAAAAATAATAGCCTTATCTTCCGGAGAGATAAATCCTATCTGTATATACCTAAACTCTCCCCCTTCACTCTCCTCATACCGTTTCATTATTTGAATAAATTCTACTATAGATTAATAGGATTTCATATCCGATCTTCATACTAATAATAAAGTTATATAGCGATTCTTATTAATTTTTCACTACAAATCTCTTCAATTGATACTGCCTTATTTACAAGTATTCTCTCGATTAAAGTCAAATGCTGCTTCAATACCATTTTTTAGTAATTTTTGTAATAACGTATCTAATCCTGCTTCGAAATAACATTGAATTTCTTCTTTATATAACGGTAATAGGGTATAAAAATAAACCGGCCAGTCACCCTCTATTCTTTTACCATCTTCACGAAATTCCATTTTGAATGCCCCTGAACACTGTGGAATTGGTGGTACAATCATAACACCAGAAAATTCCGTCTCTTTACTATATGGATGAATTGACGCATTACAATCTTCCTTACCTTCATCTAATTGATTCGGAAATATAAGCCATTGCTCTAATCCATATTCCCTTGTCGTTTCTCCAAATTCTTGTAAAAGACGCAAAGGCCAACTGTATTTCGAACTCGCCAAAGCGGTTAATGAAACATCCCAATCCTTCGGTAGATGCATGACAAGTTCTGAATAACCACTATCTACACTTGATGGAGCTGGCATACGGAAATAGCTATTCCGATATGTTACTACTGTATGGTAATCAACTATTTTATTTGGTCCAACATCATATAATTCTACATCGGTAATCCTTTTTGTATTTGCTTCTATATGATTCGTAATCAGTCCATAATGCTGCTGAATATGTGATTTAAAATCTTCTATTGAGGTTGGACGTATCACTGGGTTAGTTTCTATTTTTTGTTCATGATTTTTCTCATCGGATTCCCATACTAATTGAAAATTAAACCCCTTTAGTTCACTTTCCACAACACTATCTTTAAATTCATCTGATACAAATGTTTGTACAGATACAATTGGAAAATCTCCGTATTTATGCTTTGTGTTCATTGTACAAAAAATATGTTCTCCTTTAATTTCATCTGCAATAAAAGCAAATTTATCGAATCCACCAAAATCATCAGGTTTTGCATTTTTATAATCAATACATGCCAATACGTTTAATACATGTATTGCATAGCATTCGTATACTTCATGAACAAGCGGAAGAACTTCAACTTTCCCTTTTATTAAATCAAATACTACTTCTATCGCTGCTTTTGTAAAAACAAGTGGTATTTCACTTAATAAATCAAATACTTCTCCTTTATTTGATAATTTCATTTACAATGGATTCCACGTATTAATTACTGATTGACCTTGAAAATAGTTATTAAAAATTTCTTGTCCTTCTTCATTCTCACACTCTAATTGATCAAACTGCGAATCTCCAATAATTTTCCATATTTTCATTATACTCCGCCTTTTACTCTATATAAAATACACATTTTCCCTGTCAACAACCATTTCTCATCTATTTTATCCTTTAATGCTTTTTATCGCCCACTGCTTATATGTATTTTTTATCTCACTATCTTCTTTACTATTTCTTTTTTACGATTTAACTTCTTCTAATCATGTAACTTATTTAAAAACTCCGTAAAATTATTAGCAATATAGAATACATTTTCTCTCGCTACTTCCTCTACTTCTTCAGCCGTAATTCCTTCACTTTCCATCAATATTCCCTTTTCCCATGTCCCTTCATGTTCCCAAAAGACGACAATTGGATCTTCTTCATGATTTTTATAATCAAAGCAAATTAAATTTCCTGCTGGATCAAATGCGAATGGAAATAATTCTTTAGGTAATGTATTAATAAAATCACTATATACATCAACTATATATTCATCACTATTTTCATTAAAAGATAATAAAGTACCAAAAATTCTTTCGTGATTATTCACATTAAATAATTCTGGCTCTACATTAGCACCATTATTTACAGCTACACATTTTATATAATCAATTGGAAATTTAAACCCTATTTTATTACTAATCTCTCTCACAAAATCTTCATTTACAGCTTCATCAGCAAATTGCCATTCTACTTTTCTCACCAAGTTCCATCACCCCATTATTATTTACTCTTAAATAATTTTACAAACTGCCCTATATGTTATCAAATAACATATTGTAATTTTTTATATTAATGGATTATCTTCTCGTTTAGAGCATCGGTTGATGAATGCTAATTCCTCTTTTGTCGGTGCAACTTTTTTGCTAATTACATCCCCATGTTTATCCCATTCTGTATAATGTAAGCAAATACCAAACTTAAATTCCCCTTCATATTTGAGTACTTCGCATTCATACCACTTTTTCCGTATCCCTCTTGTCTGTCCTTTTATCATGTAATCCGTAGTTTTCACTTTTCCGCTCTGATAAAACTTAACATAATTCCCTTCTTTAAAACCATCCCTATAGTAACAATAATACGCTAGGGTGCCATTGTCATATAACTCATATGCTAAACCAGTAAAAGGTTTCCCATTTTTTTCTTCTGGATTATCTAGCACTTCATCACTGGATGAGGTAAACCATAGTTCCTCATCAAAATTTATTCCATGCTCTAATACGTATTTTTTACTTAGTACATCCATCTTATTCTCCAATTTTATTCACCTCTAAACAACAATCAAATCTTTCCGTTATAGTAAAAATCACTCCTTAACAGAGTGCCATAGAATGGTTTTATATTCATCACATATATCGTTTTCTTATACGACTACATATCCATAAAAATACTTTTTACCAATCTTCCATTCTTTCTTTGTTAGAACATCGATATATGACATCAACTCTCTATTTTTTTCATTTGTTATTATCGTATCGTATTGAATTGGACATTTGATTCCACTCCAAATTGATAAAACGGAAGGTATAGTAACAACATTATAAGTAGTTCTATCTCTTAAAGAACTCATAACTTCCGAAACTAACTCCTTTGCCAAATCTCCAGGAAAAGATAGTCTATTACGATAATAGTATTCTTGCGTATCGTTATTTTCGATAAAACTAGAATAAGCTTCATTAAATTCTTCTAACGATACTTCATAATACTCGTCCTCAATTCCAAGCATCCATGAAAGTTCATTTCTTATAGCTTTTTCAACAAAGGTATCTTCCCACTCTTCTAGTAACGCTAAAAGATATGGTACTACATGATATGAAAGAGTTTCACCAGCACTTACTACAAAATTATGAACTCCATCCTCTGAAGTACTTGAAAGGAATTTCAAATTATTCGTTTCTAATAAATCATCGTGAGTAGCTACTGAACAAAATAGTCTAGTACATAAATGTAAAACAAGCTCATTTCGAGTACTATTCATAAGTTCAATTAGTAACCCCTTTACGGAGAAATCACCTAACTTTAACAATTCGTTAATTAAAATAAAGGATTCTGTCTCTGTTGCACTATCCCTTAAGTTAGACTTAAGAGTTTCAATTGTATGATTAGAAAATTTTCCATACCAAATATCTTTTTTTAAATGCTCTAAATCCATCATTCTCCCGCCTTTTATTGCTGCTTACATTTATACGAACCATTTTATATGGATAGTATTATTAATCATGTAACTTATTTAAAAACTCCGTAAAATTATTAGCAATATAGAATACATTTTCTCTCGCTACTTCCTCTACTTCTTCAGCCGTAATCCCTTCACTTTCCATCAATGTTCCCTTTTCCCATGCCCCTTCATGATCCCAAAAGACGACAATTGGATCTTCTTCATGATTTTTATAATCAAAGCAAATTAAATTTCCTGCTGGATCAAATGCGAATGGCACCAATTCATTTGGCAGAGTTGAAATATACTGGTTATATACTTTAACGATATATTCACTACTATCTACATCATAAGAAAGTAAAGTTCCAAATACCTTTGTTATCGTATCTATTTCAAATTTATAGGGTAATACAGCTGAACCATTATTATTTGTAGCACATTCTACATAGTCACTTGGAAATATATACCCTATCTCTTTTCCCACATTGTTTATATATTCTGTTGAAACTGGCTCATCCGGTACTGGCCATGTTAAGTCTTTTCTCATTTAACTTCACCTCCTAACAAATCACATCACGTTTATCCGAAATAACTAATTGCATCATCAACCAACCATGCAAGTCGTATGTCTTCTTTTGTAATCGTTTCATTGTTATGTAAGTCTTTCCACGCAATCAAATCAATTGACGCAGTCCACAAAATGTTGTCACCGCCTTTTGATGCACCGATTCCTAATGCCCCTGTGACAGCTGCTATTTCAATTACATTTTCTGAGAATCTATTTTCAAATCTACTTATTTCACTTGATTTACTCAATTTCGAATACATTCCTTTCATAGCCCACAGGCATAAGTACTTTGTGAGTTTTCCTGTTTTATTATAATTGGTCACGGTAACGCCTATATAGAATTATAGCTATAATTCTATATAGGCTTTTTTTTCACCTGGAATTTTAAATTTATTTACATCATATTCTTTAATTATATATACTTTTATAGCTTCAAAATCTTTACCAAAAGCAAGAAATGGATTTTTTAAGAAATATATTATTTCTTCGTCGTCATAAATTCGGGCTTTAATTATTTCTTTGTCCGAGTGAAACGATAAATTGACTCCTTTGTAAAAATATTCGTAGTATCCTTCTTCATCCTGCTCACTCTTATCTTCAAAAGGAACAGATTCAATATGATATATATTCCCATTTACATTTATTGATTTCATACAGCATCACTCCCTTTTCAAGAATATTCATAAGAAATTAAATAGTCTCTGTCAATCATACCAAAAATAAGGGATTTATTTTTAGAATTTATAAAAAATATAATTAGGATTAAATTAAAACCTTCGAAAAACCCTGTTTTAAAAATGGGAAAAGCGTTAACCTTTCTTTAGAATTAAAAGAAAGGTTGTTTTTATAATGTGCTTTTCAATTCATGATGAGCTGCCATTGTATTCCTAAGAGTTACAACGATATATGTTACCTGATGTTTTAGAGCAATTAGCTAAAAATATAAGATTTGTTAAACGAACTAGTAAGTATCAAGCAAAAGCTAACTGCTCGGTTCTCCAAGGGGGAACAAGGAGAAAATCTAATGTCATATATATTGTTGACGGAATATTTAGTTTTATTCACAAGGAATGACGTTTAACTCAATGCATAGCCAATGATCAAAGTTAGTGTTAAAAACACTGATAATAAAAGTGTTAGTAGAACTGTCGCTATGCTTCTAAGCATAGCAACCCAATTATCTATTTTAGAAAATCCTATCATACCAGCAAAAAAAGTTCCTATTGTTAAAACTAGTAAAAAAAATAAAGGATGGATAGGTAGCGAATTCATAATAAACAATTTCGTTTCAGATGAGGCTATCGAACCAATTTCAAGATATAAGAGAAATAGACCAATGCAAATAAAAGAAAAAATAAAGGACCACAGATTAATGTTATGTTTCATTGCTTTCTCCTATGTAATTAAAATATTTACATTTGATTTTACTGGAAAATTAAAGAAAAAGATAGCGATTATAAATTGAAATAAATTTTTAAACAAAATAATCCTTTTACGAAGAAAGGACCTGTTGTCTCCAACAGGCCCTTTCCTAAAATGGCAAAGAGTAACTCTTACCTTACTCTTCTGCTATATAATATACAAAACAAGTATAGATGTATAGAACAAGAAATTCCAGTATGGTTATTTAAATATACAAAATTAACGTGTTATAACAGAATTAAACATCAGGAATTAAATTACAAATGTTAGTTTATTAATGAATTCCAATGATAGGATCGAAAGTGATAAATAATAAATTAATATTATAATAATAAAATATGAAATATTGCATATTTTATTGAAGTAGAAATTTACAAGTAGGAAGAGAGGAATAACAATGGGACTAGGAAACCGTGGGATGGCATTTGAAATGCTTATCAATTTAGCAAACAAAATGTATCAAAGAGGGGGCGTGTCGCTTATTGACAAGTGTCCGACTCCTGTGAAGGTGTTATTTTCGAATTCCCACAGAAAAGTACGCTATTCTATGTAAATGACGTCCTACGTGAAAACACCGCATATCATTTTAAGAAAAGGTATTGAGAAAACGAAAAATCAACTCATCCGGCTGATACGCTATTTCCCCTGTACAAGGATTCTCCTACCACAGAAAGATAAAATTATCGAAGAGAATTATAAGCCTTACTTGACGAAACAAATGATAGGAAATTCATGATGAGATATACATATTCATTATTGAAATTAGTAATAATAAAATGTATTATTGAAAAGCACTATTTATAATTCAAGTAATCAAGGCTATGTATCCACAATAATTTGAACATTCGAAAATTATAATATTATCTAAAAATGAGGTGAGATTAATAGAAACAGTACATATTAAATGGTATGGATTGTATAGTTTAAATGATTTTTATAATAGAGAAGAAGCTTTTAAGAAGGGAATATTTGCAATCTCTAGAGTATATGCTAAGAATCAAACATTGATCTATATAGGAAAAACCAAAAGAAGCTTTATACAAAAGATAAGGGAACTTAATAAGGATTGGGCTTTTGATGAAAGCGAATTAAAGATCACATTAGGAATAATAGAGTTACCTAGTGGTGAAAGTTACTCTGAAAAAAAGGTAAAAGAGATAAAATCCCTTCTGATTTTACGACATACCCCAGTAGAAAACAACACATCTTTATTGTACCATAGAGGGCAGTTTAATTTGAAAATTATAAATAAGGGAAGAAGGGGCTTAATTGTTAAAAAGATTTCTACAGGAAATCTAATGTGGACGTAATTGGAATCATTTTTGAATAAAATTGAGGGTTTCTTACGAACAGGAGTTTATCAATTTTTAATGTATTAAAATATTTTTGAATAACATATGTCAGATGCTTGAAACAACACAAATTTTATTATGATATGAAATCTTGTATGAGAATTGTGATTTATTTCCATCGTTTAATAAAAATATTAAGAATTATAAGAATAATACATAAAGATTAGAAGAGAAAATAAACTCGGGGGTTTAAAAATGGGACAAGTAAGCAGGTTTCAAGAAAAACAACAAAATCGTCGTAAAAAGGTGGTTTTTAATATTGCATTTACTTTGGTATTAGTGACAGTTGGTATAGTGACATACCAGTTGTTTTCCCCTTCTGATACATCAAAGAAAGCAATTGCTCAAGAAAAGAATGCAACAAAGATAGAAGAGAAGAAACGTAAAGAGAAAGAAGCAACGCAGTTAGAAGAGAAGAAACGTAAAGAGAAAGAAGCAGTGCAGTTAGAAGAGAAGGAACGTGAGGAGAAAGAAGCAGCACTGTTAGAAGAGAAGGAACGTGAGGAGAAAGAAGCAATACTGCTAGAAAAGAAGAAACGTGAGGAGAAAGAAGCAGCACTGTTAGAAGAGAAACAAAAAGCAGAAAAATCGGTAAAAATGAACGAAAATGAAAATAAAGAGGGAGAAAAAACGGCATCTCAAGAAAAGGGTTCTCAAACTAATCCTTCTTGGAAGCCAATTGGTACAGTGCAAGGAGCAAAACCTGAAATGAAATTTAAAGAAGGAACAGTAGATTGGAGTGAGATGAAACAAGCAATTTCTTATGCTGTTGATGTTCCAGAGAGCCAATTAATTTTCGATTTTATTGGGAATAATGGTGATAAAAAAGCCTACGGTAATGTACGAGATAAGCAAAGTAATAAAAAATATAAGGTTAATATTGATTGGGTAGAGAATCAGGGGTGGAAACCAGCATCTGTTCAAGTGTTGAAATAAATAATAGAAATGTAATTATGTGTTTAAAAGTTTACTTTTGTAAAAACTCACAAAAGAGTCCGTATCAATCAGGACTCTTTTTGTTATGTTGACAGCATTAATTACTTGGACTCATTTGTTAGATCATGATGCGGACCAACTTTGATAATCAATAAAGTCTCATCTCGTGTGGGCGTTCATCTATTAACCAAAGAACAACAAAAAAACGATTACAGGATTAAGTTGTACAAGAAAATAGAAAGGAAAGAAATATTCTCCTCGTAGTAAACGACTTAATAGTATCAATCTTTATATGACCAACACTCCTGCACCTAGAGAAAACAATGAAAAGCTCAAGGAAAGAAAGCAACAAAGATAGAAGGGAAACAAAAAGCAGAAAAATCGGTAGTTACATGTGAATGATTTGAAAAATCTTCATTATAAATTTAGGCTAACTTCACATAGAGCACATATTAACATTTTATTATTTATATGTAATGAAAGGATAAATAAAGTGAATTGTATTTCTTTCTGTTTTTAAAAATTTAAAATTCCTTTATTTTTATATAAAGGTTTTGCATCAGAGTTTTAAATATTTTGAAAATAGATCAAAATAAAAGGGGAATGTCCTATGACAACATATACAAGTGAAATGAGAACAAGTTTAGTTTCAGAAGAAGATGTAGATATTTTAAAAATTATGGCGCATCCAATCCGCTTACAAATTGTAAATGAATTAAGTACGAGAAAAACGTGTAATGTAACACAATTAACAGAATTACTGAATATTCCACAATCGACAGTTTCACAACATTTATCAAAAATGAAGGGTAAAGTGTTACGAGCTGAGCGAAGAGGTTTAGAAATTTATTATCACATTAATAATTTAAAAGCGAGTAAGATTGTAAGTGTTTTAGGATATATAAATTAATGAAGTATTTTCATATAAAATAGCCACTGCTGGTGAGCAGGGGCTATTTTGTGTTGCTTTATGTATTCGTATTTAAAATTTTATAGTTTTTATGATTTACAATGGTTCGATCAAATTCAAAAGTACCACCGCTTCCTACAATCATATCCCATAATAATAGTTCCTCCTTTTTAGATAAGGGGGGATTAGAGCTCATTTCATGGACTATAACAGGTTCACTTTACCTTGTGTTTTTAAGGATGAATTGAGCGGGTCTCTGTAAAAATAGAAAAAACATCTTAATGCGCTTTTATTTAAAATTTTTTTGTGTCATTAGCCCATTTTACTACATAGCTTATTATAAATTGTTTTAGGAAGGGGTATAAGTAATGGCATATACTTTAAATGATATTTGTATCGATGTGTGTCTTATAGTTACGTTTACTCCGAGTGGTGGCGTAGAATCAATTGTAAGTGGTGGAGAAGAGTGTGGATCTAGTCCTAGTATAGTGATTAATTCTGATGGCTCAATTACTATTACATTACCATTAGTAGCTTGTTTAGCCCTCGTATTAAATGATGACTTAAGTGTTGGGACATCATTAACAAGCTTGTCTTTTAAAACTTCTTAAGTGAGGTACTAATTTTATCCCGCGTTAACGGACAGTAAAACTCCCACCTCAAAATTCAGTTGGAGCAAAGAAGTTAGGTGGGAGATCAGCTGTCCGTAAACGTTCGATTGGTGAGGGCTGATTAAAGTTTCACTTTATATGAAAGATTAGAGCTCTCCTTTTTGTAGGAGGGCTTTAATCTTTGTTTAAAAACTATATCATATACATGGACAGACTCATCATCTGAAATTTACCCGGATTCAATTTAGAATATGACAAAAGAGAACTTGCGTTAGAAGGCAAGCTCTCTTTAAAAGAAATAACGTAATTGAGATACTTATATAGTAACAATTATTTTCTTCTAATTCCATATGTCTTATGTTGAGAAATAAATTATAAGTGGCTTGATAAAGCTAAAATGAATTATTGACATAATATTTTGACGATAATATAATGAATCTCGAATTCAAGATAAGTTGTAAAGGATTGGTAATTGTGAGCGTGATTAACGATGAGAGCTTATCTTTAAAGTTATTTGTTATATTATCAATGGAATTACAGTCAATCACTAAACGTATTGAAAAGGATATAAAAATGTATGGACTTAATCCAATTGAATATGCAGTGCTTTAGCTACTATACAGTAAAGGCGATCGGCCTATACAAAAACTTGAAGACAAAACATTACTTGCAAGTAGTAGCATCACGTATGTAGTGGATAGGTTGGAAAAGAAGAGTTGAAAACCATGTCCTAAAGACCGCTGTGTCACGTATACGTCAATTACTTCAGAAGGTATTGAATTGGTGGATACTATTTTTCCTCAGCATAAAGAGGGGATTCGGCAAATATTTGGTAGTTTGGACTATATTGAGAAAAAATGATAATGAAACAGTTGAAAAAGTTAGGATATTACGCACAGAAATTGTAAGTTTGTAGAGGCTATTTCTGTTTAGTAATATCCTAATTAAATATAAATTAAATAAATAGGAGGAAAAATTAATAAGTGGTAGTAAATGTATTATAATACAAAATAAACAAATCATATAATTTCAATTAGTACAGTAGGGAATAAAGTTGTTATGTTAACGTATACATATCGTCCTTTTCATTATAAATCTTTCATAAAGCGGAGAGTGGGTATCAAGAATGGAATTACGTCATTTAGAGTATTTTATTCAAGTTTGTAATAATAATAGTTTTACTAAAGCTGCGGAAGTTCTAGGTATTTCACAGCCGACTTTAAGCCAACAAATCCGTGTGTTAGAAGGTGAACTTGATACACCCTTGTTTCATCGAGTTGGAAGAGGTATCAAAATGACAGAAGCGGGTAAGCTGCTATTTGATAAAGGAAAATTTATCATGCAACAATTTGATGACGTTTATAATGAAATTTTTGAATTAAAGGGGGTAAAAAGAGGTGTAATTACTATAGGAGGTTTATTAGAGGATCTCACTTATTTAACACCTTATATTATGAAGTTTCAACAACATTATCCTAACATCGTAGTAAAAATTATAGAATCTGAAGTTGCTGTAAATCAAATCGTTGATAAAAATATTGATATAGGCATCACGCGTAGTGCTCAAATTCCAGACACATTAACAAGCACCCTTTTGTATAGCGAAGAGCTTGTCCTTGTCATTCCAAAAAATCATCCTTTGAATGAAACATCATTTGTTTCTTTTCGAGAATTAGTAGGACTGAGTAGAATAATGGTTTCATGTAGTTGTCGTGAATCTATTAAAATATATTGTGAGAGTTTAGGGTTATCTTTATCTGAAGCAAATATAGAAACAAAATCTTCTATTTCTCTATTGAGCCTTGTATACAATGGACATGGGGTTGCCATAATACCTCTTTCACTGGTTAACTTTGTTAATAATGATACTTTGAGCATAGTTCGTATTATTGATCCAACACCAAGTCAAGATATTAATCTTATTCACTTTGATGATAAATTTTTAAGTTTTGCAGCACGTATCTTTATGCAGAAGTTAAAGGAACCTAAAAAAGTGTTAGTATAATAGAAATAATAATGATTATAGTGTGAGAATTAAAAATGATACATAATTCTTAGGATAATACCTAAATTACAGTCAAAGGGCAAGTAGATTTATATGTGTTGTGTAGTCGCTTCAAAAGTGAATACCATGGACTTTTACTTAAGGGAAAAAGGGCAGAATTTATAAGGAGAGAAGGCTGTTAAAAACAAGTCAAGTTAATCAATTAACTCTTCGGTCTTATCGCATAGTAATAGATTCCATTAGGGATATATTGCTATTTCTTTTTACATATCCTTATTGCATAAAGAAAACCACCGGCATTATGAAGTGAACCCGAATAG
>NZ_QOZX01000053.1:0-32563 GCF_008368895.1 Bacillus sp. BB081 | reverse complement strand
AATATACAGATGATACCCTTTTTCTTTATAGAATTGTTTAAAATCCTTGTCTCTTTCGTTTTGAACAAAATGAAGGATTTGTTTCGTTTCTTTACTTATTGCAATTTCATTATTAAAACTCAAATCCACATTTAGATTTTGTTTTAAAAAAGCATATAACGATTTATCACTATTAAAGAAGCTCGTTTTCCAGTTAGGAAGGATTTCATCTAATAATAAACATAAAAGCATTCCTGAGCTATAGCAGCTCTTCCTAATGTTATCATTAGCTTCATATGCATCTAAAATAAATCCGCTATATTTTCGTAATGTTTCGCTTTCATCCTTTTCACATATTGCATTGTAAGCGTTCATTTCTACATACCAAGCAGGCCCCTCTATACTTTCAACCATACACTCATATGTTATAAACTCTTCTTTCATAAAACTAGTTCTTTGCTCTCTTAGTTCAATAAATTGCTTAATATAATTATATTTCTCAGCTTGTGACTTACAATGCACAGCATCATATAAACACATTCGTTCTTTATTTCGCAATTCTATATTTTCTTCTATTATAGGATATTGAAATCCTAGAGATTCATTTGGAAATCTACTTTCTTTATTCAAATATTGATAGCAATGAAAAAGTTCGTGCACCACAATCGCAAGTAAACTTTCATAGTCTTTATATCTATTCATATTCACGATTGCAGTTGGATAATCTTTGAATAGAATACATGTATCCCCTTTAAATTGGTCATCCCACTTTAAAACGGCATATTCACCATCATCTTTCAAAAATAATGGATGATGAAATACATACACATGCTCATCATTATATAATGCAAATGCAGCCCTCTTAAAACCAGGCCATAGCCCATTCAATAATTCTATATTTACATCTTTCTTTATTCGATTTAATATATTGTTCATTATATATAACACCCCTATATCATTCTACATACACCTATTCTATTCCACTTAAAAACAACCCTTTTATTTACATAAATATTAGATAAACCTATATCTTATCTCAATTTATAATGTATTATACAAATATACATGTGATAATTTTATGAAAAGGAGGTGAACAAATGAAAAATATAATCCCTGCACTAGTACTCTATATTATCGTTTGCATAATCGCTATGATTGCTCCAGCATCTGAAGGTTATAATCATATTGGCTGGAAGTTGTTTGTTGGGCAAGCGTATGCCATACCTATTTTCATCATTGCGGCTATTATTACATTTTATATAAACAAGAAAAAATCTACGAACAAACAGTTATAAGGACAGCAAATGCTATCCTTATTTTAATTCATTAATTAGATCAAAAATTACACTTGCAATACTTTCAATCCTTTCTTCCGATAAATCAAACGTAACACCTGTTTTTTCATATATTTCTTGTATAGGTAAATTCCAATCTGCATTCGCTCCCTCTTTAAAGAAAGCAATCGCTTTTTTTGGATCCTCTCGATAAATTTGAAACAATTGCATTGCTCCTATTTGCGCAATTGCGTATTCAATTTTATAGAATGGAAACTGAACATAATGAAATGACTCTAACCAGCTTGCACCGATTTCATCTTCTAATTCTGCAATATTGACTGATGAATATTGATATCTTTTACATAGTTCAGCGTATTTCTTATCACGTTCTTCTGAAGTATGGTTTGGATTTGAATAGAGCCAGTGCTGGAATACATCTCCTGCAACTGACGACATTAATAAAGACAAAGCGCGGTATAATTGGATGCGCTGCACTTCTTTATATTCATCCTCTTGCTTATAAAAGATATTGAGCTTATCCATTACTAGCAACTCAAGACCTAGGGAATAAAGCTCAGCTACCTCTTCACGAAGATATCTTTCTTGCATGCTACTATCATTGTTAAATTGTTTATAAAAATGAAATGCATGCCCCACTTCATGTATTAGCGCGTTAATTGCATAAAATGATGGACTAAAATTAGAATACACAAAAACCTCTTTACTATGAGGAAAGGTAAAACAAGCAGCTCCCGGTGCTTTATTTTCACGTTCTTCTACGTCAATTAATCCCGTTTTTCGTATATGAATAAATTTCTCATAAAAATATAAATCTGTCTTCCGAAATATTTCTTCCACCCCATTCAATAAATCAATAGCATTTTGAAACGGGGCTTTTGGTAATTTACATGGAGTAAGGTCCCAAGGGCGATATTTTTTTACACCGAGATTCTTTTTAGAAAGAATCCCCAACTGTTCCCATATTGGTACAACATACTTTTCTATAGATTCATGAAGCTTATAGCAATCATCAATACTGTAATCTCTATTTTTTTGTTTAAAAGCATACTCACTATAATTATTAAATCCTGCATTTAAAGCTATCTCATTCCGCAATTGTATGAGTTCATTCATAATACAATCTATTTCTATTTTCACTATACTTCTTGCTTCACATAAAGTGTACCAAGCTTTTTCGCGAATAGCTCTATTGGGGTTATCTAGTTTTGCTTTTACGTATGCATACGTCTTTTGCGCTCCTTCCCAATTAATAGATATGTTAGACATTATTTCTCTATATTTCGTAATAAGCTTTTGCTCTTTAATGGAAAGAGCAATGTTCTTGTCATTAAACATTTTACTTTTTACCAATCTTGCTTTTTTCATAAAACCGTATTTCTGCTCATTTAATAAGTCGGAAAACGGAGACTCTCTAAATTTCTGGTCAAATTTCGCATTGTATCTTTTTAAAAGTGGTTGAATTGTATTTTGATTATACATATGTAAATTACGTTTATTTCTGTCATTTGTATCTCTATACGTGGCAATTAAACTACTTGTTATCTCCTCTTCTATTTCAGCGGTTACACGCAGTTCATCCAAAAGCCAACTCTCTAATTCTGAAACAGAAGTAATATTTCGCTCTAAAAGTGACTGTAATTTACTCTCCAAATCATTAAGCATACACAATCCTCCTTTTTAAAAATTTTAATTTTCTGTTTTTTTGTGGATAGAAAAGGACAAGTAGCCAATCTGACTACTTGTCCTTGCTGTTTATCTGTACTCAATAAAATTAAGCTTGGAATGCTTCTGTTAATACTGGTACGATTTGTTTTTTACGAGATACAACACCTTTTAATGTAGCAGTGTTGTTTTCTAGAGATACGTTGTATGCTTTCTCAACAACGTTTGCTGCTTTACCGATCGCAAGACCGACAGAATCGTTAGTTAAGATGTCAGTTACAACGAATAAGAATAGGTCTAAACCTTTTTCTTCTACTACTGCAGAGATAACTTTTTCAAGTTCCGCTTGGTGTACAAGAACGTCGTTTGTATCAACAGCGTTTACTTGTGCGATTTCAACTTTCGCATTACCCATTTGGAATTCTTTAGCGTCAAGAGAGATTAATTGCTCCATTGTTTTTCCGCTTAAGTCAGCACCAGCTTTTAACATTTCTAAGCCGTAGCTATCAGCATCTACACCAGCGATTTCCGCTAATTCACGAGCTGCTGCTACGTCTTGCTCTGTGCAAGTTGGAGATTTGAATAGTAAAGAATCTGAAATGATTGCAGATAACATTAAACCTGCAACTTCTTTACGAATTGTAACGCCATTTTCTTTGTACATTTTGTTTAAGATTGTAGCTGTACAACCAACTGGCTCACAACGGTAGTAAATAGGATCGCTTGTTTCAAAGTTAGCAATACGGTGATGGTCAATAACTTCTAACACACGAACAGATTCGATATCGTTAGCACTTTGTTGACGCTCGTTATGATCAACTAAAATAACGTTGTCCACTTCGCTTGCAACTGTCTCAACAAAACGCGGTCCTTCTACTTTAAAATGGTCTAACGCAAATTGAGTTTCACCGCTGATTTCGCCTAAACGTACAGGCTCAGCATTCATTCCTAATTCTTTTTTCAATTCTGCATAAGCAATTGCAGAACAAATTGCATCTGTATCTGGGTTTTTATGCCCGAAAACTAGTACTTTTTCCATGTTTTCCACCTCTTCATGAAAAGGATATCTTAAAGAAGCAAATATGACAATATTTAAAGCCGAATTTTTTATAAATAATTGTACTTTCTTCTATATTTTTCATCTTTTTTCGTAAAAAAAGATCATCTAAAATGAATTAGATGATCAAAGTGTATATTTAATTTAAAATAGTGTAGGCACTTGCACTACATTGTTAAAAGCAAAATTGGAATTTAAACCATTATTCACAAGGTTCACATCAATAACTTGATAAAATGCATTTCCAGTGTCCGCAATCTCCCAAACAGCTAAAATAAGATGGTAGCCACTACGGTCAGTTGGTATATTCGCTTCATGCGTTACTGTTGTCCCCGGTCTAACTCCGCCATCATTTTTCACATAGAACGGCACTAAATCTAAACTAGACCTTGTTAAAGGCATATTTGGATTCCAATCCTTCTTTGTAATGTAGTATTTCCATTCTTTCGTACTATGTGGTGCAGTTAGTTTCCACTTGAATGTATTCGTCCCGCCGTTTAACGTAACTTTCTTCCACCTATCAACTGTTTGAACGTCTAAAGCAGGAAAATGGCCTGCTCCTGCGATTTGTCCATCAGAAGGTCCTAATTGCGGGAATCCACCTATTCCTTCTACACTTTGTGGCTCATATTGAATCGGTCCGCAATTTACATTTACCCCTTGCTTACATAAATAAGATCGGCTCGCTGGTGATTCTACATATCCATGAGCTGAAGCTTTTTCTGAAAAACCGAAAGTTAACAATCCCGTAAGTAATATACCACCACTTAATATAACTTTCTTCACCTTCTGTAAACCTTTCGTTCTCATCCCATCATCCCCTTTCCCATAATAAAGCGAAAATAACTATAGTCGGCTAGTCATCTTCTCTACATCCATTATAAGTCGAAGAACATACCTAAAAGAACCCTCTAAAAACTTTCTCAAATTCATTTAGTACATTAAATAAATTTTATTGATACATTCAAATAACACCGCTAGAGAAATATAGACGGTGTTAAATATACTAAATTAAACTATTCGTTTATAAATAAATTACGAAATTGGCAAAGTTAGTCTAGTTATCAAATAGCCCTCTCCCTCTCAGATTTGCGGAAACTGGCTCCTTTCCGATTTCACGTGCCCATATAGATAACTGGCCGATATGGTGGATTTCGTGGACAATGACATGACGTATTAACTCTCCGTGTGTACATTCAATGACTCGGCGCCTAATTGGTGCGTCTCTTGAGCTAATCGGCTCTTCATTGAAGTCAGCTTTTGAAAGTTTCCGAGAATCCATTTCATTTGTCCAAGAGGTCACAAATGGCTTCACTTTCCCGTGGTATTGAGCTGAAAGATTTTTCACTTTTTGTAAGCTGGCATACTCTTCAAACAATGGCTCCTCAGGCACTGATTCACCACGCAACCCTAAGATCCACATATATTCCACATCTACAATGTGAAATAGAGTATGTAGTATACTGCCGAACCCACCGACCCGTTTCTTTACGAGTTCTTCGGCCGACATGTCTTCGCACCACGTAAACCAATCATCACGAACTTGCCAGTTATATTGAAACAGTTTCAACATCACAGCAACCTCCATCTTTTAGATTAACATTTAATATTCACCAAAAGACTTCAAAATTCCTATTTAAGTAATACCTCTTATACAACTGTTAAAACCTTATACAAATTGGCCCTCAAATTGAACATTCAATATGAAGTTAATGAATGAAAAGAAACCCCCTATTATACAGGGGTTTATCAATCTTTTTACAAATCAATACTCAGACCTAATAACAAATTTGTCATTTGAAAATATCCCTCTTTTTAAATAAAAATACTAAATCATTTTATAATAAATAACCGTTGCATCTAAATTACCATTTGGAGATATTGCGTATTCTGGTATTTTTCCAACTTCTTTATAGTCTAATGATTTATACAATCTATTAGAAGGGTCTCCTTCTCTCGTATCTAGCACTATAAGAGACCTATTTTCTTGCTTTGCACTTTCCTCTGCTTTTTGCATAAGCAAACGTCCAATGCCATTACGTCTGAAGTTTGGATGAGTCATTAACTTACAAATTTCAGCTCTATGAATCCCATTAGGCTTTGTAACTAAATGTAATTGAATACTCCCTGCCACTTCATTATTTATTTTAGCGACATATAAAATCACTTCTGGTGCTAAGACTGTTTCCCAATACTTTACCGATTCTTTTTGTTCCAGTGGAGGTAAAAAACCAATTGATGCCCCATCATCTACAACCGTTTTCAAAAGATTCGAAAGCTCCTCCACGTCATCTTTTATTTGCTTAATCTCTTCAATGACTAAATTTTGCATTACTAATCCCCCTTTTGTTTCATTGTACCAATTTTTAAAGAAGGAATAACGAAATACTAAAATGAAATATATATTTAGATAAAACATACTTATAGAATGTATGAAAAGTGGAGGGATTAACAATTAGCAAAATAGGATTTGACTTAATAAATCACGAGGACAACTTTGATCTTGGCTATGATGTTATTGAAGAAATATCTATGGGATGTAATTTTTTTAACTGCACTCATACAAATGAACCACATTGCGCAATTAAAAAGCTATTTCCGATGAATTTCTTACAGAAGAAATAATAAATAGTTACTATCGAGATAAGAATGAATTCGAAAATGTATGTAAACAAAAGAACAAAACAAAAGCTATTGATTATATGAAACAATTGAAACTTTTTAGAAAATCTTAATACTAAATAAATAGTTGTTATTTTTCATTCCCACTAAATTTAAAATTCTTACTTTAATACATCACATACCAAATAATTTTTATACTCAAATTTAATCCCACGTAAAAGAACGTTTTAAACATAAAGTTTAAAACGTTCTTTTATATTCAATGCTTTTGATTTTTCAGTTCACTTAAACACTCTTGTACTAATGTTACTGCTTGACTCATTGCAGCTCCGCCAGCAAATGCTGCTGATACACCACATGCTTCCAGAATCTCTTTATCTGAACATCCTTGATCAAGACAACCTTTTGTATGATAAATGGTACAATATTCATCTTGCGTTGCTAGACTAATTCCTAATGCGATAAGTTGTTTTTCCCTTTTTGTTAAAGCGCCCTCTTGAAAACAAGCTTGCGTGAATGCATTATATGTTTCTGCAATTTCAGGAATTTTGTTTGTAAAACTACCGATTCCTTCTTTATAATGATGTAGAACGTCATTTACTGAATTATGTTGTTCGTGTTCCATCTTATTATTACCCCCATTCAAATTATGTGTACCTATTGTAGTATGTGATGAAAAGAAGGCAATATACTTCATTCAATAGAATGAATATTCAGTTTATTATAACTAAAATTTCAGACTGTCATCCTCTACCGTGTGTTCTTTATAGTTTTTCCTTTCAATTTCTTTACTTCTTTCGTCCCAAAATGCTAATCCTTCAATCCCCACATTTTTAGGATCAAATACTGGATCTTTCCCTTCTTTTTTCTGTGCTTCATAATCTTTTAACACTTTTAATGCGATTTTACTTAATAGTAGAATCGCAATTAAGTTTAACCATGCCATACTACCGATTCCTAAATCTCCAAGATTCCATAAAAGCGACGCTGATTCTATGCTACCGATGTAAACCATAATTAAAAATCCAATTTTTAAAACTGGTTTTAACCACCTATGTTTAAGATTACGATCTAAATAAGTAAGCGTCGTTTCAGCGATATAGTAGTATGCGAGTAAAGTTGTAAATGCGAAAAAGAAGATTGCGATTGAAATGAATAATGGACCAAATCCCGTCATAACAGTTTCAACTGCTTGTTGTGTATAGATTGGACCTGCATCAACATTCCCTATATTCTTTACTATAGCGCTTTTCCCTTCAGGTATAACGTTATACATACCTGTTATTAAAATCATAAGAGCTGTCGCTGTACATACAACAATTGTATCGATATATACAGAAAACGCTTGAACTAACCCTTGTTTTGCAGGATGAGATACTTCAGCGGCAGCAGAGCTATACGTTGCTTCTCCAACACCTGCAACATTTGAAAATACAGCGCGCTTTACGCCCCATGCAATTGCTGCACCGACGATTCCGCCAAACATTTCATTTACACCAAAAGCACTAGAGAAAATTAAAGCGAACATACTTGGAATTTCTGTTACATTCGCAATTAATACGATACATGTAACAATTACATAACCAATTGCCATAAATGGAACAAGCATTTGCGAAACGCCCGCAATTCTCTTTACGCCACCAAAAATGATTGATGCTAATAATATAACTAATAATATTCCAGTTATATATTTGCTAATGCCATTAGAGTTTTCAAATCCAACTGCGATACTACTAGACTGAATACCTGGTAATAAAACGCCATATGAAAGTGTTACAACAACCGCTACAATGACTGCAAACCATTTCATTTTCAGGCCTTTTTCAATGAAATATGGTGTACCACCTCGGTATTCATTCCCAACTTTACTTTTATACACTTGAGATAATGTTGATTCAACAAATGCACTCGCTGCTCCTAAAAGAGCCATTACCCACATCCAAAACACAGCTCCTGGTCCGCCAAAAGCGATTGCTGTCGCGACTCCTGCGATATTACCTATTCCAACCCTACCTGATAATGCTAAACAAAATGCTTGAAAGGATGAAATTCCCGTCTCCGAGCTCTTCCCTTCAAATAATAATTTAATCATCTCTTTAAAATAACGAATTTGTAGAAAACGAGTTGCAATTGTAAAATACACACCTGCCCCTAATGCAAAAACAACTAAGCCAATACTCCATACTTGCCCTACTAACCACTCTACTAATTGCTCCATCCAAATCCCCCTTAACATTCTTTTGAAAACTATTTTATATATAAGAAAACGGACAACTATTATTAAACCTTATAGTTGTCCGTATCTCTCATTATTTCATCCCTCTATTTATTAACAGTTAGATTCTCTATTACTTTATATTGACCCAAACACTTTTCACTTCTGTGTAATTATCAAGCGCATATGAACCTAACTCACGACCAATACCAGATTGTTTAAACCCACCAAATGGTGCAGCTGCATTTTCTAAGTTATAATCATTAATCCATACTGTTCCTGCCTTTAATTTATTGGCAACTTGATGTCCTGTTTTAATATTTTGTGTCCATACGCCTGCAGCGAGTCCGTATGAAGAGCGATTCGCTCTTTCAATTACCTCTTCTGTTGAATCAAACGGAAGTACAACGACAACTGGACCAAAGATTTCTTCCTTAACTATCGTCATATCATCAGAAACATCTGTGAATACTGTTGGCTGTACAAAATAACCTTTTTCAAATGCACGTTCACCACCAGCAGCAACAGTAGCGCCTTCAGCTTTTCCTTGTTCAATGTAATGTAGTACACGCTCTTGTTGCTTTTTAGATACGAGCGGACCCATTTCCGTTTCCTTCTCCATACCCGCTCCAAGTTTCACGTTATTCGCCATTTTTACTAGTTCATTTACGACTGTTTCGTAATGTTTTCGATGAACGAACACGCGAGATCCGGCACTACAATTTTGGCCGTGATTATACATAATGCCTTGGAATGCACCGTTAATCGCTTCTTCTAAATCAGCATCTTCTAAAATGATATTTGGTGATTTACCACCAAGTTCTAACGTTACATGTTTAATTGTTTCTGCAGATTGACGCATAATATATTTCCCTGTAACTGTTGAACCTGTGAAGGCTACTTTATCAATATCATGATGGTTTACGATTGCAGCTCCTGCTTCAGGGCCAAAACCTGGAACAAAGTTTACAACACCGTTTGGAAAACCTGCTTCTTTAAAGAGCTTCGCTGTATATAATAACGATAAAGGCGTTTGCTCTGCTGGTTTTAATACGATTGTACAACCTGTTGCTAGTGCAGCTCCCATTTTCCAAGAAGACATAACGAGTGGAAAATTCCAAGGAATAATTTGACCTACAACGCCAACAGGTTCATGGCGTGTGTAATTTAAGTAATCTTTTGAAATCGGAATTGTTTGCCCGATAATTTTCGTAGCCCATCCCGCATAATAACGATAATTTTCTACAGTCGCTGCAATATCATCATCCAGTGCTACTTGATAGGGTTTTCCATTATCTAAAGCTTCTAACTGTGCTAATTCTTCTCCATGCTCTTCAATTAAGTCTGCTAATTTATAAATTAGGTGCGCTCTTTCAGCGGTAGTCATTTCTGCCCAAGGTCCTGATTCAAATGCAGATCTTGCAGCTTTTACCGCTACATCAATATCCTCTTCTCGCGCTTCGCATACGACAGCTAAAACATCTTCTGTTGCTGGATTGTATGTCTCAAACGTCTTCCCGCTAATGGAAGGTACAAATTCACCATTAATAAACATTTTAATTTCTTCATTTAAAAACGCTTTCACTTTTGGTCTCAGCTCAATGTTTGTCGTTAACATATATGCTCTCCTCCTTATTTAAACAGCTGCATGAGCTGCAATTTTTGAAATAATCGTTTGAAGTTTTTGATCTTCTTCTTCAGTTAATCCGAGTCTCGGATAACGAGAAGGTCCCCCTGCTTGCCCGTGTAATTCCATTGAGCGTTTAACAATTTGTACATATTTTCCTGATCCTTCAAGAAACTCGCAAAGAGGTAAAATAGCATCGTTTATTTCCCAAGCTTTTTCTAATTCACCATTTTGGAAATGCTCATACATTTTCGTAACAAGTCCCGGCACGATATTTCCTGCTACTGAAACCCATCCCGTTGCACCTACTAAATAAGATTCCATAACTAAATCTTCAGATCCACAGAAGACTTGAAAAGCACCTTCGCCTTGTCGTACTAAATCTCTTGCTTTACGAATATCTCCGCTAGATTCTTTAATATGTGTAACATTTTCACATTCTCTTCCAATACGTAGCATGAGCTCTGTACTCATATCAACACCAGATGTAAACGGATTATTGTATAACATAATTGGTATATTTACAGCGTTTGAGATTTCTTTAAAATGAAAATAAATTTCCTCTTCTTTCGGCTTACAATAGTACGAGTTAATAATTAATGCGCAACCCGCTCCGTGTGCTTCTGCATGTTTCGTATATTCAATCGTTTCTTTCGTCGTTTCTGCTGCAGTTCCTACAATAACTGGAATACGGCCATCAACTTCTTTTAATACTGTTTCTACCATTTTAAATCGTTCTTCTTTTGATAAACTAACAAACTCACCTGTACTTCCATTAATAATAATGCCAGCTACCTTTTGATCGATAAAATAGTTTACGTTTTGTTTTACACCGTTCCAATTAATTTCTTGAAACTTATCCATCGGTGTGATTAATACTGGAAATGCCCCTTTAATTTTTTTCATATTTATCTCTCCCTTTACTATTTTATTTTAATAAAAATCCTGTCGGAAACGGATCTGTAGAGTCTAATAGAAACGTCTGCATTCCTGTAATAAACCCTCTACTTTCAAAGCGAAAAATGTATCCTTGTTCTTCTTTCTTCACTTGTTCCACTGTTATAAAGCTATTAAATATACTTTCATTTTTAAAAGGTTTATCCGCTATATAATCATTTTTAAATAATGTATGAACATAAGATACAATAGTAGAAACAAAACCAGGCGAACGTACGATAAAGTTATCTTCATGAAATGTAATCGACTTTATATGGTTCTTTTCTGTTTGCATAGATTCTACTAAAATAAGTCTTTTTATTAATGACTGTTTTTGTATAGCTTGAAGTGTAACTTCACTCCATTTTTTTAATTTAGAGATATTTTCAATACTGATTTCTGGTGAATATGCATCCTTTTCTACAACTGCATATACTTTATCTGCCTGAATGAGAGAGTAACTTATATTACCAACTTGTAAATTTTTCTCAATCATATAACATAGTTTACTTTCAAACGAAACAGATACAACTTCATCATTCTCTACATACGCATGGATTGAAAATATACCAGATAGCGTTTCGATTTTGTATTGGTTCGTCTCTCTCTTTTTTAAATACCCGCTTTCTAGTAACATCGTTATGACTGCGACAATCCCCCCATAATGAAGCGGAATGGATCCTTCATGATTAAAAAATAATACAGCTGCATCGACTTCCATATGAATAGAAGGAACGACAATACACCCATTTAATCCGATAAAACCACGTGGCTCGTTTAATAAAAGCTGCATTTCTTCTGCTAATTCACCCGAAAATTGTTCGTTTAATTGCTCTAAACTGTAGTAGTATTTGCATGGTACATCTTTCATTACACGAAATGCTTCACCATTTACATGTACGTCTACTGCTGTATACATTTTTTGAATGTTCATTTTACATCCTCCGTTTCATGTTCCATCGGCGGAATTAGCAAAAAGCCTTCTTTCAGTGGGTCCTTTTCATTATAAAAAAATCTATGCATCCCCATAAGCCAAGCTGAACCTGTAATTTTCGTTACGACAGCTTCAATATTTTCTACAGATGTTTTATTTATGACGCACCCTTTAAATAAAGAGCCAACGATACTCTCATGAATAAACTCTTCATCCACTTCAATTTTTTGATTTGCGTATAATACAGCTAACTTCGCTGATGTTCCTGTACCACATGGAGAACGATCAATTCCTCCTGGCGGAACGACAACTGTATTTTTCACATGAGCACTTTCATGAGTAGGATCTGTATAAAATTCAATATGGGTTAACCCTCTAATAAACGAATACTGCGGATGAATGATTTCAAATTCCTCATTAATGATATTTCTAATATGAATTGCCTTATCGATAATTGTAGATGCATTTTCCGGTACTAACTCTAAACCTACTGACTTCGCATCGATAATGGCATAAAAATTCCCTCCATACGCAATATCTGCTTCTACAGTTCCAATCCCTTCAACTTGTACAATAATATGTTTCAATAAAAAAGCTGGTATGTTACAGAAAGAGACTTCTTTCGCTTTTCCATCTTGAACAAAGATATCCACTTCAACTAAGCCGGCTGGCGTGTCTAACTTTAACGAAGTAATCGGTTCAACTACAGGAATTAAACCTGATTCAATTAAAGCTGTACATACACCAATTGTATCGTGACCACACATCGGTAAATATCCACCTGTCTCTATGTATATAACACCAATATCTGCTTCAGGATGACATGGATCTGTTAATAGTGCTCCTGACATTACATCATGACCACGCGGTTCATTCATTAACAATTTGCGAATCCAGTCATACTCCTTTTTCATATGTAACATCTTCTCTGCCATCGTCTCTCCAATTAACTTTGGAAGTCCGCTTATCAATGTCCTCGTCGGATTCCCGCCCGTATGTGTATCAATCATCGTAAAGACTCTTTGTGACCTCATCCGTTTAACACCCTTTCTGTAAAACGACTCAAACGAAGTGGTTCAATAGGAATGATTGTTTCTTTTTCATTTAATAACTCTTCAATTACTTTTCCAGTAACCGCTGCAAGGCTAATGCCATCCCCTTCATGCCCCGCTGCGATAAAGTAGTTCGGGATATGTTCCACGCGTGAAATGATTGGCAAATGATCTTCTGTCCACGGGCGTAATCCCGCATATGAACGAATCACCATCATATCCGCCATTTTCGGATAAAAACGAATTGCTCTGTTTGCAATACATTTAATAACCTCGTTGTTTATCTTCGTATGAAAGCCTACAAACTCTCTACTACTACCAATTAAAAAATTTTGGCTTTCTGTCGGCTCAAACACAAGAGCTACCCCATATTTTTCAGTTAAAGCATCCACTTTTCGTTTTCCGCCAAATTTAGAAATTAAATAACCAAATTCCATTACTTTACGGCAACCAACGTGTTGTTGCCTTGAAGCTACTATAATATGTCCTTTTCTCGGTTCAATTGGTATATTTACATCAAGCATTTGTCCGATTTTCGGAGCCCACACACCGGCTGCGTTTACCACTTGTTTCGCAGTAAACGTCCCGTTAGTCGTTTCTACAATAAAGGAACCGTCTATATCTCTTTTCATTTCTTTTACTTCCGTATGATTAAAAGCTTTCGTACCAAATTTCTTCGATTCTGTAAGAAGTGAAAAAGCAAGGAGATATGGATTTACAGTCGAATCCGTTGCGCATTCTAACCCGCCTAATAAATCTTCTGCAAAAAATGGCGATTCTTCTCTTATATCTTGTCTATCAAGCATTCGAAACGGTAAGCCAACTTCTTTTTGACGATTCACCCATTGCTGCGCTGCTTCCATTTCTTCTTCTGACTCACATACGAGAATACTTCCAGGCGCCCTATATTCAAATGAGTGCTCTAACTCTTCACTTAATTCTGTTACTAATTTTTGACTAACTAAAGACATTTGACTATCAAAGCCTGGGTCTTTATCAATAGCCAAAATATTCCCGTCACACCGTGAAGACGTCCCACTGACAAATTCTCCTTTTTCAATGATTGTTACGTCTCTTCCGTATTTTGATGTGTAATAAGCGATAGAACAGCCTATAATACCACCGCCTATTATTAAAACGTCACAGTGCCTCACGTAGCACCCCTCCCTTCTTTTTCATCCCTCACTTTCTTTTATGCAATTGACGTGCCAACTGTACATATATACACTTTTTATAAAAAATATTTTTATTTGTAAAAATATTTTAAATTTATCGTAAATAGATGTATTATTTTTTTATCACTGTCAAAATTTTTATACATAATAGGAGGACAATATGGCATTCTCATTTCCTACAATAAAAGAATTTCTAAAAACTTTATCCATTGATTGTACATACAACATGCAACCTACCCAGCTAGTTAACGGAAAATTTTATTACCGCCCTTCTACTACAGAAGAATATAACTGCACAGTTATAGATGAAGATGACTCATTCACCGCTTTAATTGACGCGTTTTCTAATGAAATGGCCGTTATCGTAATGAACAAAAATAAAGAGCCTATATGCTGTATAACTGCTCAGCAAATCATTCCGTTTCTTATTAAGTCTTACAATGAACTACAATCTTTTTATAACACCGTAATACAAACAACGGATTCTTCTGTTACAGTTATCGATGATAAAGAATGTGTTCGTACTTGGACAGATGGCGCCGAAAAGATTTTTTCAGTCAACCATACTGAAATTATTGGACAACCTATCACTCGCTTTTTTGACTATAAAGATTTGGAAATTTTGCAATCATTACATGACGGAAAAAGCATAATCGCACAGTTCCATCAGCCTCGTCCAGATTTGTTCGTATTAATTAACTCAAACCCAGTTTATTGTAACGATGAAATTATAGGAGCAGTCGTTTCAGAAACAGATGTTACAAATCAAGTCGCTTTAAACGAAAAACTATTCAATATGTCACATGAAATGCACCGTTTAGAACAAGAGGTCGCAAAGTACAAAGATGAATCCGATCCTTTCCTTGCGATGAATGGAAAAAGTCCTGTTATACAAAGAACGATTCAATTAGCTAGAAAAGTTTGTTCGGTGAAATCAACTGTTTTAATACTCGGCGAAAGTGGTGTTGGAAAAGAAGTATTTGCAAAAGCGATTCATGAAGCAAGTGAATCAGCTAAGGCACCTTTTATTTCAATTAACTGCGGCGCCATCCCAGAAGCGTTATTTGAAAGTGAATTATTTGGGTATGAACGTGGGGCGTTTTCTGGTGCAAGTAGTAAAGGTAAAAAGGGTAAAATAGAGCTCGCGCAAGGCGGCACATTATTTCTAGATGAAATAGGAGAAATGCCGCTCGATATGCAAGTAAAGCTTTTGCGTGTACTACAAGAACGAAAATATTACCGAGTTGGTGGAGAAAAAGAGATTCATATTGATTTCCGTATTATCGCGGCTACAAATCGTGATTTAAAAGAAGAAATGAGAAAAGGCACGTTTCGAGAAGATTTATACTATCGCTTAAATGTAGTTAGTTTGCATATTCCACCGCTGCGCGAAAGACGCGAGGATATTATTGAATTAACCTACTCTTTCTTAAACGATTTTTCAATCAACTATAACAGACCAATTCGTGACTTACCTTCAAGCATTATGCATGAACTGCTTCATTACAATTGGCCAGGTAATATTCGTGAGCTTCGTAACGTTGTTGAAAGACTTGTCGTATTTGCGACTGATGGGATTATAAAACAAGAATATTTACCATTTCATACAACTGAAACGTTAGACAATCATACGGCTCATTCCCTATTACTCAGCAACAATCATACAATTCTCTCTTTACAAGAAGAGATGGATGAACATGAGAAAAAAGTCATCGAGAGGGCTTTACGCATTTTAAATGGGAATAAATTAGAATGCGCGAAACAGCTTGGTGTTACGAGGGCCACTTTATATAACCGCCTAAAAAAACTTGGGTTACAATAAACCTTCCTCCTCTATTTTGGCATAGTTTTTGCATAATAATTTGTGCAAACCGAACTAGAGGAGGAATACATATGACGAATAAAGATCACTTAATTGTTTGTCGATGTGAAGAAGTTACATACGGACAACTTCAATCGACAATTGCTGCATATAAATGCTCGGCAAGAGAATTAAAACTAAGAACACGTGCTGGCATGGGATTTTGCGGTGGCCGCACATGTAGAATGATGATAGATCGAATGATTGAAAGTGCAAATCCCGATGTAAACACTAATGAAATTCCATTAAAATATCAACCACCAGTACGCGCAGTTACCTTTGGAGCGGTAGGTGAAAATCAATGAATAGAATTACACATCACCCTATTTTAGGGAGTTTAAATAGTAGTAAGCGCATCACTTTCCAATTTAACGGGCAACAATATGAAGCCTATGAACATGAAACCATTGCGGCGGCTTTACTTGCAAACGGAATACGAACATTAAGAGTACATGAAGATAGCGGAACGCCGCGAGGTATTTACTGTAATATCGGGCATTGTTCTGAATGCCGCGTGACAGTAAACAATCAAACGAACGTACGAGCATGCTTAACTGTTGTAGAAAAAGATATGGTAGTTGATAGTGGTAAACAGCATCCAAATATCGTGAGAGAGATGGTGAAAAAGCGATGAACGATGTCATTATTATCGGAGCTGGACCAGCAGGTTTGTCAGCCTCCATCTCTTGTGCTCGTTTTGGACTAAATGTACTTGTTATTGATGAATTTATGAAGCCTGGCGGAAGGTTACTCGGACAATTACATCAAGAACCTACTGGAGAATGGTGGAATGGAATAGAAGAATCGAAGCGACTTCGTGAAGAAGCAAAATCACTTTCAGTTAATATGCGATGCGGCATTTCCGTCTATAATTTAGATAAAGATGAAAGTTCTTGGTTCGTACATACGAATATCGGTACGTTAGAAGCACCGTTCGTTTTACTTGCTACTGGCGCTGCTGAGTACTCTATCCCCCTTCCTGGTTGGACACTTCCAGGAGTCATGTCGATTGGTGCAGCCCAAGTAATGACAAATGTACATCGCGTTCAAGTTGGGCGAAAAGGAGTAATTATTGGCGCTAACATTTTGTCATTCGCTATTTTGAATGAATTACAACTAGCGGGAATTAAAGTGGAACATATCGTACTTCCTGAAAAAAGTGAATTAAATCAAAAGGCTGGTGAACCAGAAGAAGTTTTAAACTCTCTCTTACATGCTGCACACCTTGCTCCATCACCTTTATTACGTATAGGTAGTCGATTGATGAAATATAATTGGGTGAAACAAGCTGGATTAAACTTCTATCCAAATAACGGTATGAAAATAAATGGCACACCACTTCACCTTCGAAAAGCAGCTCTTGAAATTATCGGTACAGATCAAGTTGAAGGTGTACGCGTTGCTAATATTGATACGAAAGGAAACATCATAACTGGATCGGAACAAATATACGAGGCAGACTTCGTTTGTATTGCCGGTGGCTTATACCCTCTTGCTGAGCTTGCTGCTGTAGCTGGCTGTCCTTTCCGTTACATTCCGGAATTAGGCGGCCATGTTCCACTGCATTCCGAAACGATGGAAACCCCTCTTCCCGGTTTATTTGTAGCCGGCAATATAACTGGCATTGAAAGTGGGAAAATTGCAATGGCACAAGGAACTGTTGCTGGATATTCAATCGTAAAACAAGCAAATACAAAATCCCATTCGGTTGAACAACACTTGCAACAGGCGATCCAACATGTACATACCGTACGACAACAAGCTGCCATTCAATTTAACCCGATGATTGATCTCGGTAGACGGAAAATGAATGAAATTTGGCGTGATTATTCCCTGGCATATGCACATACTAAAAAGAGCTGCTGAGATTACTCTCAACAGCTCTTTTTTCTACTCATCTGAGTTATTAAACTTTGCTAATGCGTAAATGCCTTCTTCATCATCTAATTCAAGTTGTAGTCTTGCTGCGAATGAATTGACATTATATTCTCTGTCAAGCAATAAGCGTAGTGCTTCGATTAAGTTCGCTTGAATTAAAATTTGTTTGCGACCATTTACCTCTACTTCAGCAGAAAAGCCGTAATCATCATCATACATTAATTCAACTAAAACTTCTTCTGGACCAACTTGTCTTTTTTCAGCGATATATACGCAAAGTGCATTGATAAGTTCTTGTTCAGAAATTTTTATTGTTTCCAAGCTACTTCATCTGCCTTTTTCTTACGTTGATCTTTGAAGTATTTAAATGCACGAACTGCTAACATTACGATACCAGCCATTACTAACATATTTACCATAAACGCTAATACAGAACCAAGAGCTCCCATATTTGCAAATAAGCTACCCATTAGTAAACCACCAAGACCACCTAGTAATAAACCTTTCATAAAGCTTCCTTTATTACTTTTTGGTGCTGTGTTTGTTGCTTTTGTTTTTGAATCTGGAGTCGTTTTTTGTGAATTTACGTTACTATCTTTTTTGTTCAAATCAACTTTTGACTTTTGACCAGAACTTGGTGTGTATGATTTTTTACCAGATTTGTAACTCTTCGCTGCTGCGTGATCTACAAACATGAAGCTACTAGCTCCAAAGATAACCATGAATGCTGTCATTACTGCTACAAGTTTTTTCAACATATTATATCCATTCTCCTTTTATATAGATATATGTGAAATCTACCTTTCTAGTAAATTCAGAATGATAGATTTATTTTTAAGAACATTTTAAAGGTTCTTATGAACTTATTATATGAACTTTTGTCGAAATATGCAAGCATTATTTACTTACGACAGTTTGATGACAAAGGAAAAATTAAGCAAAACAGAATTGACTTTAAATGAAACAAAACATATTATAGGTTCATAAGAACTTTTTATTATTTTTGGAGGTGAAAAGATGGAAACATTTCATCTCACACGAAACGAAATGGCTACCCTTCTTCTATCTTTAAGAGGATGGAATACGAAAAAGCCTCTCGGTATTTTACAAGAAGCGTGGGCAAAGTCACATAAAAAAGATATTGAAAGCGGACAAAGCGTAACTGCTTTTATTACTACCGCACTTTCACCTATTTTTGAAAAACTGATTAAAATTGATGATACAGACGTCGGTTTTTCATTAAATGAAATAGTTGCGCTTGGAAATCAGATTGAAAATACAAGTTTCTCAGTAACGGCCATGCAAAACTGGGTGAAACGAGATATTAAAGAAATGATTGGCTCTCCTCAAAAAGGAAAAAAATATTCAATTGAACAAGCAGCCTTACTATTCATTGTTGAAGATTTAAAAACAGCACTTGATTTTGAATCCATTCGTAAGCTATTACGCCTTATCGTAAATGACCCAGCCGATCGAAGTGATGACTTAATCAATCCTGTTCATTTATATGGAGCATACTCTTCTCTATTTGAAGAACTCAACCAAGGGAATTGCTTACAACTAAATGCAACAGATACAATCCATACAATTGAAAATATCGTGAAAGAAAGAGCTGATCAAATTGCAAGCAAGTTCGATCAGGTTAATAACGAACAACGTGAAGCAATTCGTAACGCTATTATTATTGCGACCCTTTCTGTACATACCGCTTATGTACAAATGTTAGCGAAACGTTACGTAACAGCAACTTTGTTTTTACAAAATTTAGAAGTGAAACCGTAAAAAATAGGAGCAGAAATGCTTCTATTTTTTTATAACGAAAACAAGCATCAATCTGTTACATACTTAGAACAGGTTGATGCTTGTTTTTCTAAGTATTAATTATAAAAAAACATAATCGCCTATTATTAATTCAAAAATGATCATTTCATTCTATTATATTTCGAACAAGTTTTCTCGATAAATTTAATTCCCTCATCTTTGTAACTCTTTATAAATTTCGATTTGAGCTTTTGAGCTATTAGCAAAACTTAACCAACCCTGTCTCACACTACTAATATTTTCAGTTACCAAAAGTTCAACTATATCTAGATGTGAAACATTCGTTATTATCGATTTATTTATACCATTAACTTTAGCACCTGACATATACTTAGCGATCTCAGGGTTTAATGCAAAAGCAAAATCAATTACAGTAGCACCTTGCGGTAAGTTCACGGAATCTAACTTAGGAGTAAATACAACAATGTTATCTTGGAATAGTTCATATGATACTAAATCATAAGATTCAATCGCATCTTGAGTTACTAGATCATTTGTCTTAATAAAATGATTCATCAATTTATGAATTATATTTTGCATCTCCTTATCAGTTATACTTTTTGTAAGAATATGAAATACCCCTTTATCTCGTATCTCCTGATTTATTTTTGTTTCAATACATATCATTATTTCATGGTTATTGATTACCACTTTGGTCTTTAAGTATTTGTTTAATACATCACTTTCAATTGCTATGTTATCTTCAAATTGATGAGGAATTGGTTTGTATAGTTGATGTATAATTCCTAATATTTTATAACAGTCTAAATTACTTGAGACCGTGATGATTATTTTTGACACCACCGTAATGTCTTGAATATCTTGGAGACGAGAATAAGCTGTATAAATAGGACTTACTTCATAGTTAACTTCAAATATTAAAGGTGGATTTAGAAAATTATTTATATCTTGCATTATATTTTGAGACAAACCCTCTAATAACTTAACATAATTTTGTAAAAGTATTTTCATGCCCTTATATTTAGAATGATTAAGATAATAAAAACCTAAATCTTCTAACTCGTGTTGAATATGAAATAGCCCCAGCCTTTTACAAATCGGAGCGAAAATTTTGAGTGTTTCATTTGCATAAGGAACTTGTTTTTTTACAGCTTTTACCTGTAAAGTCCTCATGTTATGTAGACGATCTATTACTTTTATAATAGCTACTCTTATATCTCCTTGTGTAGCTAACAATAATTTCTTTAAATTTATTGCTTCATACTCTTCTTTATTAGGGATTTGTTTTTTATCAATTTTAGTTAATCCTTCTACAATATCAGCCACTTTTTTACCGAATATATCACGTATATACTCAATTGTATAATCTGTATCCTCCGCCACATCATGTAGTAATGCTGCAACTAAAGTGATAATATCTGCCTTACATTCTAACAAAATCTCTGTAACTGCAAATGGATGAGTAATATAGGGCTCACCCGAAACGCGAAATTGTCCTTCATGTGCTTTCTCAGAAACTAATATAGCTTTATGTAATTGTTCTATTTCTGCTTTATGTAGATATGAGGCCTTTTCTAATAATGCTTTTTTCATATTTTCACCTTCATCACGTTAATTTTCTATAAAATTTTATTAACATTATAATTCGTTATTCGAAAGTGAAGTACCTGTCTAGGTGATAAGAGAATATTTATGTTTTTATTCTCCTTGAATTATTTTTATATTTTTGAACCTATAAGCCACCCTTTGAAATACTTTTGTTTTTATCAGCCGAATCATACCTCTATCCCAAATAGAAAATAGTCCATAATTTTAATTCTTATTATGCATACATTACTCTTCTCACTTTGTAAATTAAAAGCCTATTACATTATCATTTATATATAAGAAATTTTTAATAATCTTTTCATTTTCTCTTCATGAAAACTAAGCTCATATCCTGTACTATACTACTTATGAGAGACATAAAAGAATTGAAATAGCAATCCCCTATACAAATAAGGTATAATCTACACATAGTGAACCTTTTATTTTATTAAGTAAAAGGTTCACCTATTCAAAAATACATAAACTAGAAGGTGCAACAATGGTAAGTAGTTTTATTCATTCAGTATTAACATTTTTTGAAGGATTAGGTTATTGGGGCATTATGCTTGGACTTATGATTGAGATTATTCCAAGTGAGATTGTTCTTGCTTATGCGGGATACTTAGTATTCAATGGTAGTATTTCATTTTTAGGCGCGGTTGTATTTGGTACAATTGGCGGTGTTATTGCTCAAATCTTTATTTATTGGATTGGACGATACGGTGGACGCCCTATTTTAGAACGTTATGGAAAATATATTTTTATTCATAAAAAACAAATTGATGCAGCTGAAGATTGGTTTAATCGTTACGGAACTGGCGTAATTTTTACAGCACGCTTCATTCCAGTAGTACGCCATGCAATTTCAATTCCTGCTGGTATTACAAAAATGTCATTCCTACGTTTCACTACATTAACAGCACTTGCAATCATCCCTTGGTCTATTATTTTCATTTATTTAGGTGAAAAACTAGGTGAGAATTGGGAGAATATTAACGAAGTTGCTGGACCATATGTGAAATCATTCGCAATTGGCGGCGTCATTCTTATTCTTTTATACTTCATCATTAAAAAATGGACGAAAAAACGTAAAAAGTTTGCTTAAGATAATAAAAAAACCGCTATACATTCATTACGAACTATAGCGGTTTTTTATATTAAAATTGACTAATCTTTCAAAATCACAAGCAAATCCTTCAGTTTAACATTTACATGGATAAGCAACAATTCATTCATTCCTTTCGTATATTATATCAAAAAGGAGTGATTCCCCTATGCATTGGCAACAAAAAATATCATACTTAATCGGACGCCCTATCGGTATTTCCTTCATAAATGGGCAGGGAACTTCTGGTGTATTATGTTCAGCACATGATGGTCAATTATATGTGTATGAATACCTTTATCAAGCTCAATTCGCAATGAAGCATTATGATTTTAGACAAATTCAAGATATACATGCCTTTCCGAATTGCCCACATCAAAATCCTCTATACTAAAAAAAGGAACAGCTTATAGCCGTTCCTTTTTCTCCACACTTATTTTTCAGTATAAAAGTTATGCACTGCTTCATCAAAGTAAATCCAGCCTTTCCAACCTAAATGAATTGTATCTTTTAAGAAATACTTATCATATTCATGGCCAGAAAAATCAACTACTGGGTATCCTGCTTTCTCAACTTGTTCCCGAACTTTTTTATAATACACTTCGCGGCGTTCTTTAGGGAAACCAGCGTAATCATACCACGGTCCATTTACAGGTACAGAAATGAATAGTGGCTTAACATTTTTCTCTTTAAATATATTTAAAACAATTTGTAAGTCATCATATTCTGGTGATTCTTCATATGATTCATTTGCTCTAAAGTTTTTTAAACCTTTTAATTTTTTCTTCAAATTATGTTTATAGTAATACGGATTTTCAATTCCGAATGTGTTTGTAGTAGATTCCAATTTACCTTCTTCTTCTGCATGTTTACGTGCATCTACCCAAGATATTGAACGTAGTCCCATATTAGTTTTTTCTTTCATCGGTTCAATCTTAAATAAGGAGTTAAATAAATCTCTATGATCTAAAATATTACGATGCATATAAGCAAGTGGTTTAACTAAACCTGCTTTTACGTTATGTTTCGTATCATTATATACAATACCTTCTAATGAATTTTTTAATATATCATCTTCTTGAACAACTTTATAATCTAATAGTCGTTTCGCAATTTGCTTCTTCATTTCAACATTTATTGTATCATTAAAAATAAAATGATATGCTTGTTGCTTAGAGAAATTGTTCGTAAAATCCCCTTGTGATACCCCTGTCTTTGTAAACCATTGTGGTGATAAAACAAAGACTACTTTTTTACCTTCTAACTCCTCCATTGTAGACGTCATATTTAATATATGAGCTAAACTTTGCGTACCGCCAATCCCCATTAAATATGGCGTAAAACCTGCCGGATTTACTTTAAAGTAATTAGATGGATGATATGCATCCATTCGTAAAAATTCAGATGAACCATACATCGGTAAATACTGCGAATTCTCTAACATTTTTTGCTGTAAGAAAACACTTTGTAGTTTTTCTTTTTGTAAGGAAGTTGCCGCATCTTCTACCTTCTTTTCACTAATAAGTGATACTAAACTTTTCGATGGGATTAATATGATAATGAAAAAAAGCACACACGCTAAAATTATGGGACCAAAAGCATGCTTCATTTTCATCGTCTCTTCCTCTTTCTAACGCTATTAAATTGTAACCCTTGTTTTTGACACGCCATCATTTCTCTCCTTTTTCTCTATACATGTTCCATTCTATTTATCTATTATATACATGTATGTATTTCCTTCCTTGTCTTATTAAGTCCTATATAAATAGCACAAGAAAATGTTTCCATAGAAACACGTTAATTATACAAGATTCTACATACATTTCACACTGGAATTTTAGTAATAATTTTATTTTTAAACAGTTAAAAAACATAGAAAATGTCTATCATTCATCTAATGATGTATGGAGTTCAAAGTACGATAATAAACGCCCGCTATGATCAACATCATGAGTATATGTAAAACCTAACTTTCGTAAAATTTTTTTCGAATTCTCATTTGCTACCTTTACTCTAGCAATTATTCTTTTTACATTCATAGTCTCTATTGCATATTGAATGGAAGCCTCTACTGCTTCTGATGCATATCCATTCCCCCAATATTCTGGGGCAAGGAGATACATAATTTCTATTTCACCTGCTTCATTTACCTTTCTTAAACCACAATGTCCTAAGAGCTTTCCTGTATTTCTATTAACTAACAACCATACCCCAAAACCATACTGTTCCCAATGTGATATTAGCTGCATAATATAGTCATTTGCTTCTCCCTTTGACATTCCCCTTGATTTAGCAAGCCATTTGCCAACAGCTTCTTCCTTTAATATGCTATAAAATTGATCAATATCTTCTATAATGGGTTTTCTCATGAATAACCTTTTTGTATGTATTACTTTCTTTTCTTCAAACATAAAACTTCATTCCCCTCCACATACTGTATACAGACTAGTAAATTATAACATGGACTATTTATCCAATTTTAACTAAGAAAAAACAGACAATCACATACGTGAAGTCTGTTTCTCCATAATTTTATTTCTGCACATCTGCCCATTTTAAACTTGTAGCTGGACCGAATTGATGTACATATAAATCTTTCACATGCGGCTTTTGTAAGTATGATAATCCGCGCTGGAATACCGGTGCAATTACTGCGTCATCCAGTAGCATTTTTTCAGCATCTTGCATCGCTTTCCAACGAGCATTTTCATCATTACCTAATTCTGTTTTGATCTTCTTAATTAACGCATCATATTCTGGATTTGCATATTCTGTATTGTTCACACTACTGCCAGAAAGGAATACTTCTAAGTAAGTCATTGGATCTGGATAATCCGGTAACCAGCGTGATAATGACATTTCATATTCTTTCTTCTTCTCTAACGCTAGTTTTTGCGTGTGTGGTTGTAATTTTACATTTACCTTTAAGCCTGGTAAGTTTTTCTCTAGTTGCTCTTTAATGTATTCTCCTACTTTTTTGAAGTTTTCTAAGTCATAGTTTAATAACTCAAGCGTCACTTCATTTGTACCTGTCTCTTGCTTCGCCTTTTCCCAATATTCTTTCGCCTGTTTTACATCAGTCTTATTAAACTCACCAGCCGTACTTCTAAAATCCTTTTTATCTGGACCTTTTAAAAATCCTTTTGGTACGTAATAGTTTGCAGCAACTGAACCATCATTTAAAAACGAAGTCGCAAGTCCTTTCTTATCAAACACTGTACTTAGCGCAAGACGTGCATTTTTATTTTTAAGAATCGGTACATTTTCATTGAATCGGAAGAAGTACATAACCGGATCTGTATATTGTTTTAGCTCTTTATTATTTGTATATTTATCTACGAATTCTGTAGAAATGACAGCTCTATCAACTTTATCTGTTTCATATAAATTTACTGCAGTTGAAATTTCTTTAACAATTTGATAGTTTACTTCATCTAGCTTTACTTCTTTTTTATCCCAATACTTATCGTTTTTCTTCATTGTAAAACTCGCTTCATGCTTCCAATCCGATAATGTAAATGGTCCGTTATACACCGCTTTATTTGCTTCTAATCCGTATTTATCACCTTGTTCTTTCGCATATTTTTCGTTAATTGGATAGAAGGACGGTAAAATAAGTAATTTCGTAAAATACGGCACTGGATGTTCTAGTTCTACAACGAATGTTTTATCATTCGTCGCTTTTACTCCTAATTCCTCTAACCCTAATTGTTTCTTATTTATTTTCTCCGCATTTTTCACATCGTACGCAATGTATGCATATTGAGAAGCGGTATCCGGATTAATAAGCTGCTTCCAAGCGTATACGTAATCTTGTGCTGTTACTGGATCTCCATTAGACCATTTCGCTTCACGCAAGTGGAATGTATATGTTTTCCCATCCTTACTCACTTCATATTTTTGTGCTCCAGCCTCAATCACTTCATCATTTTTTGATAAGCGGAATAATCCTTCCATTACATTATTCAAAACGTTAAACGATACCGCATCTGTTACTTTCCCTGAATTTAAAGACGGAATTTCACCCGTTTCTAGTAACTGTAATACTTTCTTCTCATCTTTCGGCTTTGTCGTTGTTTTTTCTTTTGCGCAGCCAACTAAGAATGAAGAAACTAATAGAGTACTAATTAATGAGTAACGAACAACTTTTTTCATTTGAAAACCCCCTCTATTTTTTAAGGTAAGTAACGACGAGCACCAGCGTATTCTTCTATATATCCTGGTGTGTTTAGCGGTATAATCTCTACCGATCTTTCAGCTCTCGGTGAGTGAAGCATATTCCCATCACCAATATACATAGCTACATGATGAACACTACCTTTTCCTTGCTCATGTGCAAAGAAGATTAAATCTCCTTTTTGTAAATGTTCTTTATCAACCGCAACTCCATTCCTCGATTGCGGACCAGAATCCCGCGGAATTGTAATACCGTGTGATTTATAAATCGTATGTGTAAATCCAGAGCAATCAAATCCGAAACCACTTGTACCAGCCCAAATATACGGTAATCCTAAAAACATTTTTCCAGTGTTTATTAAATCATCAGCCGCCGGAGTTGGAATATCATTTTGAGAACGGTAAACTGCGCCATCATTTTTACGTAGCCAAGCTTTCTGTCCGTTTGGTAACAACACGCGGTATGAAATTGTATCTTCACTAAGTAGCGGCAGTCGCGTATTATAGCTCACTTCAAGCGATTTATGTTTTTCAGAAGGATTTATATATATAATAGCTGTCGGTTTCGTTACTAATACGAAAGGTTCATTTGTTTTATCGGCAAATTCTTGATTATATGTTAATTGTTTTTCAGGCATCCACCCTGGATAACCTTCTTCGTTTCGTGGTGTTGGCTGACCATGGACTAACACTTTCACCCAGTCCCCTTTTTTATCAACAACCGTTACTTCTTGACCTAATAGCGCTTGCGTTTCTAATTTATTTGCATTTGTTAACCAAAGTTTCTCGTCAAGCGTCATCGATTTCGTCCACTTCCACAAATCAACTGGATTTGTAGCGCTCGGTACATCAATTGGCCGTAATGAATCAGGTGTAGTCCAAAGTGTTGCGGCAGATACATCGATAAACGCTTTACTCTCTTTCTTCTCTTCAGCATGTGCTGATGTAAACGATGAAAATATAAATAAAGTTGTTAAAAATGCAGTTCCTACTTTTTTCATATATATCCCCCTTAAAAGATAGTTTACTAATCTCTTCTCCTAAGATTTACTATTCACTGTCGATTGAAGGTTTACCTTTGATCCAGAATACGTCATTCCTTCCGGTTCTTCCATTAACCAAAGCGGTGCATCCAGATCGAAGTAATGAATATTAGGATGTGCAGCAGCTAAATGGGCTACAGCGCTAACAGAAAGTGAAGATTCCATCATACTTCCGACCATACATTTTACACCAGCTGTTTCGGCAATATCGGCAATACGCCACGCTTCACGTATGCCACCACATTTCATTAATTTAATATTGAGCAAGTCTGCATATCCTCCTTGAACAATTTTCAATGCATCACTCGCTGAAAATATGCTTTCATCTGCCATAATGGGCGTTTGTACATGATCTTTGACATACTTTAATCCATCCCAATCTTTCGCATGAACAGGTTGTTCAATAAATTCGATGTTTAAATTTCGATTTTCCATCTCTTTAATGATCGTAACCGCTTCTTTTGGATTCCACCCTTGATTTGCATCTAATCGTAACGTCGTATTTTTTGGTACACTATTTCGAATTGCTTCAATACGTTCTAAATCTAAATGAGCAGATTTTCCCACTTTAATTTTTAAAGTTTGAAATCCTTTTTCTACATGTTGCTTTGCCTCTTTCGCCATAATAAAAGGCTCATCTACACTCACCGTAATATCTGTATGAATTTCTTTCTTCCCGCCTAATAATGCGTAAAGTGGAACGTTTTGGTGTTGACAATACACATCATATAAAGCAATATCTACCGCCGCTTTCGCACTTGGATTTCCAATACAACTCATTTGAATGTGCTGCAGTAACTGCTGAAATTGAATGATATCTTGACCAATTAAACAGGAACGCATCGGTCCTAAAATTGCTTCTTCAATCCCGTTAGCGAAATCCCCCGTAATAACTGGTGTTGCGGCTGCAGCACCCTTGCCAATAACTCCTTCATCTGTATGAATATATACATCTATACTTTCTATTTCAGTTACTGTACGAAGCGCCGTTTTAAACGGTGTATGCAGATTTACACGTCTACGATTTACTTTTACATCGGTAATTTTCATATTGTTCATCCTTTCGTTGTCTGACAAAGTGGAACCTTAATCCCGGAAAAATAATTAATTTTTTGGGAACAATAAATCTCCTCTTTCGCTTACTTTTCATGTAAGAAGTTAATGTGAAATAAAAAAATCCAGCCATAAGAAGATTCTTATGGCTGGATTTTGTCTAGGAATGGGTAGACAAAGCAGCGATTTGATTATATTTTTTCTGTGCATCTTTTAATGCTACAAGTAGTGCTTTTTGAGACGAACCGAAGTATCTATTTTTTATTTCTGTTACCAATAGTGGATCATTAATATTTTTATGTAGAAACAAATATTTAACGAATTGTGATGTTAATGCAATTGTCGCTGAGCAATCTGCATCTACAATTTCCCCTGTCTCCTTAACAAGTACAAACGCTACAAAATAACTTTTGAACTTTTCGGTAATAGGATTATTTTGGGGTGCTTTTGCATCCCCTACGATATAAATTGTATTTGAAGCGTACACAGCTATCGTCCTTTCTAATACGGGATAACGGTTTTCTTAATAGTCGTATGAGTGATAAACTCAACGTTGATTAAAAAATGTATCCGCTTATCTTGTATTATAATACAATTGACAGAATTTTAACAACATTTATTTCGGTGTATATTCCATAATTATAAAAACAGCTCAAACTCTTCATTTTTACAATATGTGATTGTTACTTGTACCATGCCATTCATACATGAAAAAACAGCTAGCAATCGCTAACTGTTCTATTACACTACTTCGGCAACACAAATATAGTTTCATTTGACTTAGAAAATTGATATTCTTTTCTCGCAAACTTCAAAATTTCTTCCTCATCGTCTGTTAAATTTTCTATGTTAGTCTTTAAAGAATCCTGATCTTTCTTTAAAGAGACCAATTGTTTTTTTTGATTCGTTATAGTATCTTTTTTTTCTACGATTATTTCTTGTTGTTTCGTTAAAATAAATTGAAGGTACAAAGTAGCCGCCGCAATAAATATAAACATGAATATAAATCGTCTTAGTTTTTTCTTATTAATTGCTCGCTTCTCATTAGGCTGTGATAGTTGCTCTTCTATATTAGGAACATTTATTCGCTTGAGTTTCCTCATTATGAAATCCCCCTAACACATATATTTTCACTACCCTCGGCATAATCCCTTACTAACTATAATTCTATTCTTATAAAATAAGCTCCTTCACAAAAATATCTTACAAATTAACCAATTAAAGATAGCATTCGACGACATTTCCATATTTACTTTGAATTTTTTTATGTATGCTGCCATAAAATAGTAGTTTCTGTTATTCTTTTTCTATTATTGTAGAAGAGTTTTTTTACACACAAAATACCTTCCCTACATATCGATGTTATAACATGCTTACAAGGAGGAAAAATATGCATTACCGTACATTAGGTAAAACTGGAATAACTGTCTCTGAAATAGGTTTTGGGGCATGGGCAATCGGTGGTGATGAATGGGGACCTGTTAACGATAAACAATCTATAACCGCTATAAAAAAAGCAATTGAGTGTGGTGTGAATTTTATTGATACTGCAGATGTGTATGGTTTAGGACATAGTGAAAAGTTAGTGTCTACCGCAATTAAAGGACATCGTAATGATATTATCCTATCAACGAAAGGCGGTTTAATCGGACATCACTACGATCCGAATGGAGAACCTGTATATGATACTCCCGAAAAAATCATCGCCGTATTTGAAACAAGTTTACAACGTCTTCAAACAGATTACATCGATCTTTATTTTTGTCATATTTGGTGGCATAACCGTAGAGAAACAGAAGCATTTTTACGTGCATTTGAAGTATTAAAACGTGATGGAAAAGTAAGAGCAGTCGGTGTTTCGACACATGATTTACAATACATTCGTCATTTCAATAAAAACAATGAAATTGACATCGTACAACTTGATTACAATATATTGAATCAAAAACCAGAAAATGATATTTTGCCATTCTTACAAGAAAAAAATCTAGGGGCTGTTATTCGTGGGCCGTTAAAAATGGGTATTTTAACTGGAAAATTCACAAATAAAACAACTTTTCCAAATGGAGATTTACGCAAAGATTGGCCAAATGAAAATTGGTTTCAAGAAGACTTACAAAAGGTAGAGAAACTTCGGTTGCTCTCAAATAAAAATCAGACCTTAGGGCAACTTGCACTTCGCTATATACTCACTCATCCAGCAGTGAGTGTTGTAATCCCAGGTGCAAAAACAGAAAAACAAGCACTAGAAAATGCAAATGCGTCTGTTCGCCCTATTTTGAGTGATGAGGAGATTAGCTATATTCAATCAATTTAAAAAAGCCCGGCCTGGGCTTTTTAATTTTGTAAATCAATATCATATTCCATACTTTTAGCTGTTTCCTCAACAATCTCCACACCTAACAAATTTTTTACAATATGAAATGACATGTTAATACCAGCTGAAATACCGGCAGATGTAATAATGTGTCCTTCATCTACAAATTTCACATTCTCCATTACTTCTACATTCGGATAATCTTTTTTGAAAGTTTGAATACTAGCCCAATGCGTTGTTGCTTTTAAGCCTTCTAGTAAACCGGCTTTCGCAAGTAATAGCGCTCCCGTACAAACTGATGTCATTAGCTTTACTTCTTTCATTTGCTGACAAACCCAATTTATTATAATATCATTTTTCACTTCATTTTCCCGAACGCCTTTTCCACCGGGAATGATTAAAATATCAACTGGTGGGAAATCTTCAATACTATAATCCGGTTTTACCTTTAATCCGTTTCTTGCTGTAATCATTTCTCCATTTTGGCTAACTGTATACACAGTAAATGGTTTTTCTTCATCCGCTTCGGTTACGGAAAAAACTTCAAATGGCCCAGCAAAGTCTAACACTTCTACCTCGTTAAATAAAAATATGCCCACACTCCATTTATTTATCATACGTTCACTTCCTGTTTTAAATGATGTAAAAGGTGATCATGTCCTTTTTCTAATGCAATATAATATGCTGTTTTCCCATCATTTTTCTTAATCATTTTATTAGCTCCATTTTTAAGAAGCAATACAATAATTTCTTCATTTCCTAATAATGCTGCTTCGTGGAGACCCGTCCAACCACCACTTTGTATAACATTTACATCTGATCCTTTTTCAATTAAGAAAGCAACAAGTTCACTTTTCTTATTCGCGATTGCCGCTTGTAAAGGGGTATTTTCATTTTCGTTTTTTGCTCTAATATGTATATCTGCACCACTTTCTAACAGAAAACTTGCTAGCTCTTTTTGTCCAAAATAAGCTGCTAAATGAAGGAGCGTCCAACCATCTTCACTAAATTCGTTAACAGCACTTGGGTTTGTCTTTACGAACTCCACCACTTCTTCCTTATTACCACTTATAACAGCTTGAAATATTGATTGTAAAATCCCCATAATAATCTCCCACCTATTAAAATATTAAAGTATGCTCTTTAGTATGTTCTATGAATTATTATATTTTCCTGTCAAAACATTAGTTTACATAATATTATT